>JBGSVC010000144.1:0-15885 GCA_041753175.1 Planctomycetaceae bacterium | reverse complement strand
TGGGATTTGACGATGAGGATAGTCCTGGCAGTAGCAGTGGGCCTCATGACAAGAGCTGGCAAGATTCATATGCGGAGCTTCTTACGCATCGTTTGAAGCGCAATTCCTTCCAAGTCTCTCCGAAAAGCCCACTTCACCAATGGATTCAGGACCAACGACTTGAATATGATAAATACGTCGAGGGGAAGCCCTCGGCATTGACCAGTGATCGAATAAGGAAACTCAACAGTGTTCACTTCCCCTGGAAAGTCAATGGACAGGCCAAGTCGGAAGATCTTCCATGTTCATGGGAAGAAATGTTTGGTAATTTGCTGGCCTTTAGGATTAGATGTCAGAATTTCAATGTTCCAAAGCAGGACTATCAACTCTACGGGTGGATGTCGGCACAAAGACTGATGCGACTGCGGTATCAAAGGACAGAAAAGAGGTCGGAACTTACGGAGGAACGCATCCAGAAGCTCGAAGACATTGGTTTCCCTTGGGAAGAAACAGCTATTCCGCCTGCATGGCCGAAGGCGCCACATTTTGGTCCGGTCGCAGGGTAGAATGATATGAACAAAGGTGAGAATTTGCTTTGCGACACAGAAATCCAAGTTGCAGTACATTATGCGTGTTTATTCTAATTCTATTGTAAAGTGCAAAGGCTCATCCAGATATGTCATTCCCTTCTTTGTGACAGGTAGCGTGAATATCTTGTCAATGAGAGCAAAGGATGTGTCATCCTTGACCTCACCAAAGACAGTGTGTTGTTGGCCCCAATGTTTGGCCGGCATTGGATACCAGTCAATGAAGAAATCCGGTCCAGTTTGACCTCCAGCCCATCCCACCATTCCTCTCGTCATGGTTGGACCGTGGCAACCGCAGTTGCGATCATGTTCAGGACAGTTATCTGGCTTGACATCTTGGTATTCCGGAGGACACTTTCCTTTGGTGACTTTGACGTTGGCTTGTTTACTTTCCATGACTCCTTGAAGAATTCCTTTGTCTTCTGCCCGATAAAGCTTACAACGGGTGCACGTTCCTGTTTCTACCATCTCACGAATGTAATCTGCCGAGTCGGGCGACAAGTCAGGGCGCAGCACTATCCGGAGAGTTCCATGCTTTGTAGTCAATAGCAACGTTTCTTCCCTCACAATCCCTTTATCAGAATCGTTGATTCGTAGACTCGTTTCACTTTTCGGCGGGTCCATAGCTTCAATGTGGTCCGGGGCACTGTCCTGCCCCTGTGGCATTGAAACAGTTTCGGCATGAAACGACATCGTAAAGAGAAATCCTGCGATTGCCACAAGCCCAAGAGTCCCTAATACCGTAAGGGCAACCACCAGGTTACTTGGGGGCTTTGATCTTGACAGCGGGGTCGACAGATCCCTCTTGACTTGCATCGGAGCTGCCATTGTCACAGCAAGCAACTGTTTCGAGTCTCGAGCGTTCGAGCGTTGAGTGGATTCATGATGATAGAGTCATGGCAGTCTCCTCGAGCACCGAAATTCATTGTTACGAGCTATTTTTGTGTGACCTGTTATTACCTCGTCACGGATGAACTGTGACGTGTTATTTTCACAGTAGTTTGAACACGATGACGTGGCCAATTAATAACAATTCGTGACCGGCAAAATGCCTACGAATAAGGACCTTGCTGTAAATATAACGGTTGTCGCAACGACTATGGAAGTCGATCTGTAGTACTGAGATCACGTTACAGGCTACAGGGTTTGAGAACCGTTGACAGACTTGACTGCGAACACGGACAATCAAACCAGCTGGCTGACGTCCGCAATTCTGAATTCGTACTGTTCATACGTGGTCTACACGAAAAGAACAATTTCGGTCACAAAATTCTTTTCTGCCCGAACTTCCCGAAGCAAGACCAACACTGCTTTGAGCCTTCACAGAACATCGTTTGTTCTCACACAATCGTTGTCGAACACTACGAACAATAGGAAAGCACCGCACAAGTCAGAGAGAAAGAAGTAAAGATGATAATATCGACAAGAGTAGCAATCTTTGTCCTCGTCGTCAGCCTTGGCGGCAGTACATATCAATCTGCATCCGCGTTTGCTCCGTCGTTCGGACATCGAGGTGCCAGGTCAGCCATGTCCCATACCAATGTTCCGAGAAGCACAAGACTGTATTCGGAAGCATCCAGAGAAATGAGACAGATTGGTTTCGTGAACGAAGATCCAGCAGCCAAGAGAAGAAAACGCGATCGGTCTTCGCTTCTTTCGGCTGTAGCCATTGATGCTCCCATGTGGGAGTCTGGAATCAAGATTGAGTCCCTGTGGAGTACGATCCAGCCAGTTCTAGCAACGGCGCTGCTCGTAACGGGAAATACAGTGGGTGCTAGTGCTCTTGTGCTACCGGAGATGGCAGCGAGGCCCGGCATGGCAGCATCCACGATGCTTTTCTTGGGTACGATCTGACATGCTCCGTCTGGTCCACATAGTCAGTGACACTATATGGACACGTATCTAACTTCTTTGCCATGACGCTTCATGCATATAATAGGAGCTTATGTTGTGAATATTATTTCAGGTCTCATCATTGCCGAGGTTGCCATCAAGCAGCACGATTCCTCGGGACAGGACGTTCCATCATCATTCAAGGAATTCGCAGACGAAAACTTGGATATCCCACTGGCTGGCATCATCATTTCTGGAATCTCTCTCTTTGTAAACACGTGCATCATGTCGTTCGATCTGACACGGGCCGGACAGGTCATGTCAGGTTTGTTTGGAGGTGTCGATGCCTTTTCCATGTCTCTTGGGATTGGTGCTCTCCTTGCGGGTCTTGCCTCAACGCAGAGCGCAAAGAATCTCTCTGGTATAGCCTCCATGGCGGTCACGGCCTTGTTCATTTCTTTCGCGGGCCTTCTCCTCCCGGGTCTTGCCAATGTCCACGATCCTCTCGCTGCCTTTTTGACTCCCGGTACATCCATCGACGTCATGACGGGCGTATCCGAGGCGGCACCGATCATTCTCATGACATTGGTCTTCCAAAACATTGTCCCTTCCGTTACGAAGATCCTCAACTACGACAGAACCAAAACCGTAGCTGCTTTGGTACTTGGCTCTGCCATTCCTCTGTGCATGTTTCTCGCCTGGTGTTATGCGTCGATTGGTGGAGGCATCGACCCAAGTGTTGGTGGCGCTGGACCATTGTTGACTGCATTCTCGCTTTCGGCGGTATCGGGATCATCAATTGCGGCAGTCATGTCCCTTTCGGAGGAACTCGATACCTTCTTTTCCGAATCCACTGACGACAAGGAGCTGGATGCAGGAATAAAAGAGAAGGACCATCGATTTTCCCTGCCTTCAGTTTTTCTATCGGTAGCGGCTCCGCTCACTGTAGCATACATGTTTGCCGGAGGTGACGATATTACGGCCGCATTACAACTGGCTGGATCATACGGATCACCCCTATTGTATGGTGCTATACCTGTGGCAATGGCATGGACACAGCGCAACAAGTTGCCCCGCGATCAAGACTTGGTGCCCGGCGGGGCTGCCACTTTGGGAGCACTTGGTGCCGCCGCCGTTGCTTTCATGGGACAAGAGCTTGTCCAAGATATTGGCAGTGCCATTGCTGGCGCCGCGTGCTAAATTGTACATACTACCATCGCCGCAGTTTTAATTCACACGACGGAACGAGCATCGCATTTACGTAGAAATTTTGAATCCATTTGGTTTTGCAGGCATTATCGCTCACAATAGAATACAGCAACTTTCATGCATATGTTGAAACGACAGAGGATTACATTTCTAGAGTATCATCGCATCATTGTGTGTGAATGAACTTGGACATTACATGAGTTCGTTGCTGAGAGCATAAGAGAACGTGTCGAAGAAAACGTAATGACTCGGCCTGAGAAGCACTCTGGACGAGTGGCGTCACTTCCATAAACAATTCATTTGTGTGTGGGTTTTGGATTCTTGTTAAAGGTGTTGCTCTACGGCTTGATCGTCAAGACCAATTCGACCACAGCTGCCATCAGGCCAAACATGTTGGAGAAGCCTACCTTCGTAACAAGTCGAATCAGTGCCGGTCCACCGCATCCGACTGCGAAAAGTGCATCCATGTGACGAATGTGACTGGACAGCGCAGCATCCTTTTCCTGCTTGGGCGACTCCAGGTCATCCTCAACGAGGCTCGCTTTGCAACTATTCTTGTGCATTGCTGCCTCCACTTGTTCAATCTTTATCTTCAGGGCCTGATATTTGCGAATGGCCACGAAACCAAAGAACTGCAAAAACATTTCGTAAGGCCTCCGAGGGTAATGCCAATCGAAAAGCCGAGTAGCGGGAGGTACTCTCGCGCTGGCCACCGCGTACAGTAGACTCTGTAGACGAATCCCATCACGCCTGCAATCATGCCCATGCGACCCACCCGTGTGTCATGGTTGCACACTCCTCCGGTGACAAGATGCCTTCTCGACACTCTTGTTCTCGGCGTTTGAATATCCCTGCGTTTGAATATCCCGTTGTCTTGACGTTTTGGATCATAAGGATCTCTACCATGTTACGATGTCAGTTATCGCTGTGTGCTGGAATTCTGGGCAGCCTTTTGGCCACCTCCCCGGCTGTTGCTCAAGTCAGTGTTCCTCCCGTTCCTTTCTCTTCGGATGCCTACTCCTCACAGCCGATGTCTTCGGCTCCCGTCATGACTGATGACAATCCAGAAGTTTTCGGTCACATCCCCGCCCGCCAATATCATCCCATGAACACCGGGATGCCGTTGGTTTCCTCCTATATGAATCGTGCCATCGAAGTGACTCCCTACAGCGGCTACGAGGGAACCGTTTACCAGGGATACGCTGCTCCCGGCGGATACGAAGCCCGCGTTGGCTCTCCTTATTATTACAACAGCGGACTGGGTGTCGGCGGAGTCTCAACGGCCACCGCAGGCGGCGATCCTTACGGCTACCATTTTGGCCCCGGCTTTTATCGCAGTCAGGAATTCGGACACTACCGATTCCCTTATTACAGCTATCGCCGACCCTGGTATCACCCTGGGTTTGCCAACTACAACCGCGACACCAACTTCCATTGGTAAACCGGCACCTATTTCTGCAACCGCCTGATCACGAGCTCTCCACACAGACACCATAGCCTCGCTGTGGTGTCTGTTTTTTTTGGGGTGAACTCAAGTCGCCAGACTGTCAAGACTCAGCCACAGATTCCCCTAAAACGTCGTCACCACTAAAAATCATCATCGACAACAGACTTGACGATCAACGAACGTGAAGTCCGTTTTCCAGCGTAATTCCCATCTCCGCCAAATCCCGACGCATCCCCGTGACATTGGTAAACAAACGGGCATGCAGACCTGCTCGCAAAGCCCCCTCGACGTTTTCGGCAATGTCGTCGAAGTAAATGCACTCGAACGGATCGCATAAAATGGCATCCTTCGCCGCTTCATAAATCGCAGGCTCAGGCTTACAGCTTCCGACCTCATAGGAGAGGACGTAGTCGTCGAATTTCTCTAACACCTCGTAGCGTTCCAGCAGAAATTCAAAGTGACTGACACACGTATTCGACAGCAACACAATCCGATATCCCAATGTTCGTAACTGCAAAATGATGGGGACAATCGGACGATTCAGTTCGAAAATATCGGCGCAAGCCAGTCGAAGCGCATCAAAATCGACTCGCTGCCCAAAATCCTGCTCCATTTGACGGTGAAATTCCGTCTCGCTGATTCGTCCGGTCTCAAAATCCTTCAGGTGAGGATGATCAAACAGGTAAGCCCGCATGGTTTCGCCACTGACGCCAAAGACGTCTCCCATTTGAGAGCACATCCGCTCATGCGAAAACAAGGCAACGACATTTCCCAGATCCAGCAGGATTGTTTTTAATGGCGTAGTAACGGACATACCTGTGTGATCTCCCTAAAACAATCAAAGAACATCATGCCCTGACAACAGCTTTGGCTCAAACTGCATTTTCTGAGCGAGACCTGCAATTTCCAGCCTCATGAGTTCTCCGGCAGACTCAAATTGACCGCCTGCCCTGATTTCTCTAAAGTTCATACCAGTTTTACAAGCATTCCGATAGAGGATGTCTTTCAAAATTCATGCGGGCTTCATCTTTAATCGCCCGCACCACATCAACGGCACGAGATCAACTGCACGATGCAGTGACTAACAGCCATATTTGTTTCACAGGGACAAGACGTCATGTCAATTGATTTTGGAGGCGAACAGGGAGGGCTCGACGCGATGACCGCTCGCAGCCATGACTGGCCTTGCTTGCGACAGTTTAGTGTTTTCATGGAAAACCGCGTCGGCCACCTTCATCAGTTGTTCCAAACTCTCGAGCGTCATGATTTGAAAATCATCGCGTTGAGTGTTGTCGACTCCGTCGATTTTGCCACCGTCCGAC
Source organism: Planctomycetaceae bacterium (assembly GCA_041753175.1). GTDB lineage: Bacteria > Planctomycetota > Planctomycetia > Planctomycetales > Planctomycetaceae > SXPC01. The sequence continues at coordinate 9,508 of JBGSVC010000144.1, read as the reverse complement.
TGATGGTCAACGATGCCGACCGCGCCCGCGAATTGTTTCAACTCTCGCACTTTTCGGTTTTCGAAAAAGACATGCTCGGCGTGTTGCTCCCCGACGATCCTCAACCGATGTTGCGAATCTGCCTGGCATTGATGCAGGCAGAACTCAATATCCATTATACCTACCCCCTGCTGTTCCAGAAAAATGGCAAAGGGGCCATTGCCCTGTGCGTCGATGACATCGATACCGCAACTCACCTGCTCGAACAAAAGGGGCATTCGATCATCACGGAAGGCGACCTTCACGACGACAACCTCATCTGATTCCTCATCGCAAACCAATGGGCCTTGTTTCGTTTTCAATGGATTGAAAAGTGACTTATGAAACCCGTATCGGCGTGGAAACGCATCTCGAGCGTCGTGCAATGGGTTGTCTTTATCGCCTTTCTGGGATTCGTTCTCTCCCGTGGCTGGAAACTGTGGCGCACCTCCGATGTTCCCCTCTCTGATCTCCAGTGGGGATGGTTTCTTGCAGGGGGCCCCATCATCCTGGCCAGTTGGGCCACCTGCGCCTGGTTCTGGAGATTCCTGATCGTCGCTCATGGTCGCCCCATCCCCTGGATACCAGCGTTGTGTGCTCATTACTGCGGTCAACTGGGAAAATATGTCCCGGGAAAAGGCATGGTTCTGTTGATACGCGCCGGCATGATCAAACCCTACGGCGTTCCCCTGGCCATGGGAGTTGTCACCGCAACCTACGAAACTCTTCTGAGTATGGGAGCAGGACTGCTCGTCGCGTTCAGCCTGATGCCGATAGTCCTTCCATCACTGAATCTGAGCGCACTGCCCGATGGCAGCCTCCTCCAAACGATCGTCCTGCACATCGGAGCAAAACCCCTTCTGGCCAGTAGTGGCGTCATCGCGGCTGCCTTTCTCCTCATGCCCGCGATCAGTTGGATCATGAATCGTCTGGCTCGCAAACTCGTTAAACTCCCTCACAAAGAAGAACAACCCGCTCTCATCTCCGAAGTCGTTCAGACCACCGACGACGAAATCGACAACGCTGTCGAGGGCATCAAACATCAACACGTCAACTGGCGCGAACTCTCCATCGGAACAATCGTCTTGATGGGCGGCTGGTGGGTTCAATCACTGGGATTGGGAGCCGTCTTGCTCTCAATCGGCGTTGAGCCTGCAGGAATCAGTGATTGGATGCTTTGGACGATGGCCTATTCATTGGCCACCGTCGTCGGCTTTTTAGCTATCTTTGCCCCAGGAGGCCTGGGTGTGCGTGAAGCGGTCCTCATTGAAATTCTTCGTTTACAACCCGGGATCAGCAATCAACAAGCCCTCACCGCTGCAGTGCTCCTACGAGTCTTGATGTTCGCCATCGATGTGATCTCAGGTCTGGTCTGTTATGCAGTGGCGCAATGGTATAAAAAACGACTCAAACTCCAAAACACCAACTCACAGTCTCTTTCGACACACAAACAACTCGACTGTCAGCTCCAGCCAGTTTCTCGTTCCTGATCGATATCACACAGGCTCGTTGGCATTTTCTGACCACACTCGACGAGAATCCCAACGACTCATTCTATTTTTGCAGAAACACTCTCCCGCTATGACCAAACTCTCATGCCTTGTGCCGGTCTATAACGAAAGCCAGACTCTGGAAGAACTCTGCCGTCAAATCAAAGCCGCATTGGCCCATTTACAGCAGACTGATCCAGAGTTCGAATATGAAATCGTGATGATCGATGACGGATCGCGCGACGGATCATGGGAACAGATAGAAAAACTTACTCAGAGTTATCCCGTCAGAGGCTTTCGTTTTCGACGAAATTTTGGCAAAGCCGCCGCTTTTCTGGCAGGGTTTCGTCATTCTCGTGGGGAAATCATCGTCACGCTCGACGCCGACTTGCAGGACGACCCACAAGAAATCCCCAAAATGCTCGCTGTGCTTGAAAGTGGCTATGATGTCGTCAATGGGTGGAAAAAAGACCGACGTGACCCCTGGCACAAGGTCTACCCATCGCTGGTCTTCAACGGCATGATTGGCTGGCTGAGTGGCTTGCCACTTCACGATCATAACTGCGGCTTGAAAATGTTCCGCAAAGAAGTCGCTCAAGAAATCCGCATGTATGGCGAATTGCACCGTTTTGTTCCCGTCATGGCTCATGCCCGTGGATTCCGCGTGACCGAAGTCCCGGTCTTCCACCGACCAAGGGAACACGGCGTCTCAAAATATGGATTCAACCGCTTCATGAAAGGCTTTCTCGACCTCTTGACGGTCACATTTCTCAACGACTACGGCAGACGCCCACAACACTTCCTGGGCGGTCTGGGTTTCTTCTTTTTCTTCCTGGGCGCCATGGGGATGGCGTTTCTGGGTTTTGAATGGTTTGTCATGAATATCCTGGGATGGCTCAAGCCTGTCCCCATCGGCAGCCGACCGTTGTTGATCTATTCCATCGCCTTCCTGCTCTTGGGGGGCCAGGGAATCACCCTCGGTTTTTTGGCGGAAATGCTTGTCTCATATAATGTTAAAGATGAAGACGTGTTCACGATTTCGCAAAGCACGTCGTTCAAAAACTAACCCTTGGCTGCCTGGGATCAAACAAAATATCAGCCGCACCCTTGGCAAACCCGGATCCTTCGGCTAGACTTTTCGATTCTTCCGAGATTTCATGCGCGCCGCGATCGTGTGGTGCGTCTTTATAAAACACGATTTGTTTTGTTCCGAAAGGGTGAATTGCGTGGTTAAGCTGCGGTTGCGTGATAACGAGCATGTCTCAGACGCCGTCAAACGGTTTCGTAAACTGGTCGAACATAGTGGAATCAAAAAAGAGATGCGCCGCCGCGAATACTACGAAAAACCGAGCGAAACAAAACGTCGCGCTCGCCGACGTGCCGAACGTCGCGACCTCATGGCCCGCAAACCCGGCGGCTCCATGTAATTGAATTCTCTATAATTGAAGTCATCAACTGTTGGCTCCGTAGGGAACGACAGTTCTGCCAACTCTAAAAAAGCACACTCTCATGAGTGTGCTTTTTTTAATCTCACTAGATGCACTCCCCAAATCTGCACTTCCCAAGCCTGCACGTCTTGCAGACGATCAAAACGGCGCCTCATCGTTGTCTGTGGGTTCTGCATCGACGTCACTTTCTCCTCCAAACAAATCCGGCTCGGAGAATTTTGTGACCGGATTTGAAGCCGGTTTGGCGGGTTTCGACGCCTTGGGTTTCGATTTGCGTTTGCCAGCCGAGGCCGTTGCTTCCTGATACGTGGCTGTATCATCAAAGGGAGCCGTCTGAGCCTCCCCCTCTTCGGTGAAATTGGTCAGCACTTCAATTTTCCGTTCGGCATTCTGCAAAACCGCATGGCAGGCTTTCAATAACCGTGTCCCCTCCTCAAATCGTGTCAGCGATTCTTCCAGAGGCAACGATCCCTCTTCCAGTTGCATCACGATCTCTTGTAACTGAAGCAGTGCTGCTTCAAAGCTCAATTGCTCAGCCGACGATGGTTTCTCACCCTGCATCATAATAACTTTCTTATCAATGACTTATTTCAGAAGTTTCGGCTGGCGTGAACGCCGTCACGGTGCTCGTCAATTCTCCGTCGGCCAATCGCGTCTGAATGGTCTGCCCCAAAGCCAACTGACTGACTGATTGAATCAGTTTTCCATCCACACAAGAGGTGAGCGAATACCCACGCCCTAACGTTTTCAAGGGGCTGAGCTGGTCCAGTCGGGCCGACATCGTTGCCAACTCGGCATTCGCCCGTTTCAGGTTTTGTTGAAACCCTTGTAACAGGCGTCTCTCCCAGTCGTCGACTCTCTCGGCGAGTTCCTTCAATCGGCGATCAGGATGCGTAAAACAGCGACGCTCAGCCAGTGAGTTCAACGTCAATCGCGCCTGCATGGCCCGCTTCTTCAACGCTGAAATAAACTGTTTTCTCAGACTTTCCATCGTCGCCAGCAAATCCTCATAACGAGGTGTGACGATTTCAGCAGCTTCACTGGGCGTCAGCGCCCGTCGATCTGCCACCAGATCCGCAATCGTGACATCAATTTCGTGTCCCACTGCAGAAATCACCGGTATCGGCGATTCAAAAATCGCTTTGGCAACCGGCAATTCATTGAAGGCCCACAGATCTTCAAGCGACCCACCCCCCCGACCAGTAATAATGACATCCACGTCAGGAATCGCCGCTGCTGCGCGAATCCCCGCTGCAATATGTTCTGCAGCCCCTGGCCCTTGTACCGGCACCGGCACGATCACCAGATTCAGCATCGGCCAGCGACGCGTCATGACCTGCAACATATCCCGCACCGCCGCCCCCGTCGGACTAGTCACCAGCGCGATGCGTTTGGGCATGAAAGGCAATCGTCGTTTGCGAGCAGGCTCGAAATAGCCTTTTGATAACAATTGGTCATGCAATTGACGAAACGCCAGTTCGAGTGCTCCCATCCCTTGAGGAAACATCTGCTCGCAGGTGATCTGGTAAGTCCCACGCGCTTCATAAACCCCCACCGGCCCGACCACCACCACTTCCAGACCATCATGCAGGTCAAACTTGACCCGCGACGCCTGCCCCTTCCACATCACGCCTCGAATCTGCGATCGATCATCTTTGAGCGTAAAATAACAATGTCCCGAAGAGGCCCGACTGAAATTGGAGATCTCACCAATCACTGCCACCTGATCGAAGTTCGATTCGATCAAATCTTTCAGTTGCAGCGTCAGCTCAGTGACTGAGAGCGGAGTTTCAGACATGACACAATGGCATCGTTTCAAATCAAAAGGGGAGGCCCTCAACAGCCAGTGAGCAGCCCGTTGATTTTCTCAATGGGCTGCTTGATTCCAAAGATGGAATCAACAAAAATGCCCGGATTCAGGCGTTTTTGGAAGTGTTGAAAAGTGACACGAAGTCGAATTTCAACAGGCTGTTAGTGCTTGGAATTTCAAATCTCAAATCGAATCCTGATTGTCGCAGGTTTCAGCCCGTTTTTCGACTCATTCCCAATTTGTTCTCAGCAGAAACCAATTTTTTGTGTCGTTTTGATCAGTAGAGAATTGAATTCTCGATGTGACAAGGTTTTAATGCTCATACACACATATCTGACACCACTGATCTTTGCAGAAAGTAACGATGCCCATCAAGATCGACTGTCCGCATTGCCGGGCCAGCTACAACCTTAAAGACGAACTCTCCGGTCGACAGGTCCGTTGCAAAGAATGCCGGGAAATTCTTCGCGTCCCTGGAGAGAAAGTCAGCCAGTCGACCGCTGCTCCTCCCCCCGCACCCCCTGCTCCTTCTTCGAAGCCAGTTGCAAAAAAGCCTGCAAAAGCTGCACCAGCAAAGATGGAAGACGATTTCGATTTTGGTTTCAGCAGCGAAGAGATGGAAGACGACGTCAAAGAATGCATTCACTGTGGCGAAGAAATTGAGGTCGACGCCAAAAAATGTTCCTACTGTGGTGAAAGCCAGTCTCGAAAAGCCATTCAAACCAAACGCAAAACGGCTGTCGCAAAAAAGAAACGCAAAACGATTACCTATGCAGACCGCGGCAGTTGTCCCAGTGGAATCCGCGCGCTGGGAATTTTTCAGTATTTTATAGTCTTCATCACCCTGATCGCTGCATTGGCCATTTCGCAAAAACCGGATGCCAGTGTCGGAGCAGTGGTCTTGGTGTTTTTCACGATCTTTCTGGGGATCTCCGCTTATAGCCTGATGCAAGGGTTTCAATGGGTCTGGTGGCTCATGACGTTTACTTATGGATACAGCATCTTCTCAAGTGTACTGTCGCTGATTGCTGCCGCCGTCAAACAAAATGCCAATATGGAAGAAGTCGGCAAACAGGCGGTGGGAAAAATCGTCGGGATGGTGATCGCGACCTTGCTTCTTCGATACTTCTATTCCGAAGAGGTTCGTGCATATTTCCGTACGGACGATTTTTCGATGGGGAAAGCCGCCTTGATTTACGGTGTCTTGTTTTCACTCTCTTTGCTGGCCGCCTTCGCCATCATCTCTCAACTGGCGCCCGCATAAAAGCAACAAACCCGCTGGCAGCGCGCCTGCGGGTTTGTTTTCTACTCAATTTGAAGTCGGAAACGATTAACGGGGGGGAGGTGCCTGATCGAAGTTGCCTCCACCTCCATTAGGGGCAGGAGCCTGACCATTGCCATTTGCCATCTGGGCACCAATATCATACATCAGGTGATGCAGCGTTGACTCGATGATTTCCATCTTCGTGATGATCCCCAATTGACCGACCTGTCGATAATGTTGTCGGCTCCAGCCGCGAACGTCATCTTCAACGTGATGAAACAGTTCATCCATCCCGCCAATTTTCGCACGAATCGCATCGCGATCCTGATGATGCTCGGCATCGTGAATGTAACGGGCCACTTCCAGAATCTGATACGCTTCTGCGTACGTTTCACGGAAACCATAGTTGTGCTGGTAGTTGTAATGCAGATCCAGACAAAAGTCGTTGCACAACGTCTCCAGCCGCGCAGCGAGATCATCGACATGCCCAAAGCCACCAAAGGTCATTTGTTCCGGTGACGGTGCCTGTCCCCCATGATTGTGGCCACTGTGTCCGCTGTTATAAGTCTCAGGGACATAGTAATAACCATTGTTTCTCTGATAATACGTCCCGTGATAATCCTGATTATGAGGCACCACGTGATGCGAATCTTGATGCAGAACGTTGTGTTGATATTGGCCAATGATGCGGCCAAAATTATCTTTGATGGCGTGATTGTGGGTGTCGTAATGATACTGGGCCTGGGCCATCGTACTCACACAGAAGACTGCAACGAGCGCAGTTCCTGTCATCGACATAAAGTGTCGCATGGGAGATCCTTTCGTCCAAAAAGTAAAATGAGTAAAGACGTGTTGGGTTGAAGAGACTGGAATTCCCATCAGCACAGACGCGAGGCACGCATGAAAAAACGTGCACTTATTTCACCACTTGTATGACATTCTCGCAGCCACGTCAAAAGCAGAACAGACGATTCCCACGAATCATCAAAATAAAAACTTACTCATCAAAGTCATCTTGCAAATCGTGGTCAACAATCCTCGTTGCTCCCTCCACGAGCGACAATTCAATCGGCTTGACTCCCCCTTGCTGGCAAATCAGGTCACGCAATGTCTGTGAATGCGTCGTCACCCATACCTGCGAATATTTTGAGGCTTCCAAAATCAATTCTGCCAGCGCAGGTAACAGATCATCATGCAAACTTCCTTCCGGTTCATTCAGCGCAATAAGCGCCGGCGGGCGAGGGCTCATCAATGCCGCCGCCAGACATAAAAACTTTAATGTTCCATCCGATAACTCACGGGCCATCAGTGGTCGCGCACAACCCTCCACCTCCATCGTCACGGCATATTCCTGACATCCGGGCATCTTTTCGTAGGGATTTTCGACGTTAGCCATCACTGAGACTCTTCGATTTGGAAAGGCTCTTTCCAGAATCTCTGTGAAACGGTGTCCATCACCATAAGCATCAATTGTCAAAATCGCGGCTGCCAGATTGCTCCCATCATGATTCAACACAGACGACTTGACCCCAGTCTGCGGACTGCGAATTGGCGAGGCTTCATCAGTGCGAAACTGATGATAAAACCTCCAGTTCAGCATCGCCGTTTTGATCATTGAGAGTTCGGGAAAACGCTCCGGTTCGGTCAGTTGTGAGACAATCGATTCATTTTCGATCAGCGACAAGACATACTCCACCTTTTTCCCCGCTGCATCGCGGACCCAGGTATAACCGTGTCCGCGTTCTAGGATGGTCATGCTGGGAATCTTTTTCTTGCCGATCCATATCGACTCCTCCTTGATTTCCGCCTCGTAAGGAAATGGAGACGTATCGGGGATCGGAAAACCACTCGATAACTCAAAGTGATAATCTTCAAGTTGAAACCCCAGCTTCATTCTCCAGGGTTTCTTACTCGTGCGTGGCCCCGCCCACATCGTCGAAAGCATCCCGCCTTCATGAGCGATCGTCTGTGCAAAATCACCGCGCGCAATCCGCGCGATCAGCCACAACGATTTATAAAGATTTGACTTTCCCGAGCCATTCGGGCCCGTAATGACATTCAACTGCCCCAAAGGCAGATTCACCTTTTGTAGCGATCGATAACCCTGAACCTCAAGTCGTTTCAATCGCATAATCTTCTCATGACAATCTCATGAAACTTTCAGCCGCTCGGAACTTACGGCCACACCTTGATCTCAGTCTCCAACTCAATATTGTGCTGGCTTTTAACTTTGGCCTTGATTAGATCAATCAGACTGAGCACATCTTTGCTCGTGGCATTCTCATAGGTCACGATGAAATTGGCATGTCGATCGCTGACCGCACAATCTCCAATTCTGGTATCCTTCAATCCCGATTGTTCAATCAGCGCGCCCGCACTCATCCCACGCGGATTCTTGAAAATGCAACCCGCCGACTGCTCCGTCAGCGGCTGTGATGCCTTCTTGCTGATCCACAATTTCCGCAACCGTTTGGTGATCTCATCAGGATCATCTTCAGAGAGTTCGAGTTGACATGAAAGAATCACCAGATCATCCAGATTGCTGTGCCGATACTCAAAGAGCAGGTCACCCAGTTCCCGCACATGGCGTTCACCGCGATTGGTGATCACCGTTACCGAGCGCACAAATTCGCCAATCTCACCGTTGCGACCACCCGCATTGCCGCGCAGCGCCCCACCGAGCGTACCTGGAATTCCCGATAACACTTCCAGCCCAGCTAGTCCTGCAGCAACTGTCCGCGAGATCAAATGCGACAGCAACACCCCCGCTCCTGCGGTCACATTCACGCCATCAATCTCGACTTTTCCAAACACGCCATCAGAGAGTTTGACCACCGCCCCGCTGACACCCTCATCGCGAATCAACAGGTTCGAACCACTCCCCAGAATGCGCACCGGAATCTCATGAGCACTGCAATACTGGATGACCTTGATGAGCTGTTCTTCGGAATGAGGTTCGAAGAAATATTGAGCTGGTCCGCCAATTTTCAACCATGTATACGGAGCCAGCGGCTCATTACGACGCATAATGTCGGAGAAGTCGTCCAGAGAATTCATACGCAACCTGACTGATATCACCTGCACCTAAAATTAACAGCACATCGCCGCTTACGCAGATATCGTCTAATGTTCCAGCCAGATGGTCAAGCGAACTGCAAAAACTCGCACGCGTCACCTGCGAAGAGATCGCAAATGACAGGTCCTGAGCCACTTTCCAATGTTCAAAATTGGCATGTTCACGCGCCGCAAATATCGGCACGATCACCACATGGTCGGCTAAGGCAAATGACTGCACGAAGTCTGCAAACAACGCTTTTGTCCGGCTCAACTGATGAGGCTGAAAGGCACATAACAGACGTTGTCCTGGAAACTGTTGACGCGCCGTCTCTAAAGTCGCAATCAGGGCCGTCGGATGGTGAGCATAGTCATCGATAATCGTGATCCCATCGGAACCTTCCAGATACTCGAACCGACGCTT
>JBGSVC010000143.1:0-12668 GCA_041753175.1 Planctomycetaceae bacterium | reverse complement strand
GCTCGATTCACCCATGATGAAGTCGTTGAACTCACATTGCAATTTTATAAACGCAATTACATCGAGGGGCTGTTTCTAAGTTCCGGGATCATTCAGTCTCCCGACTACACGATGGAGCAACTCAATTCGATTGCGAAAACTCTGCGCACGACACATGCCTTCGGTGGCTACATCCATCTGAAAACAATCCCCGGTGCTGACGAACGTCTGCTTGAAGAGGCCGGACGCTGGGCAGACCGTTTGAGTGTCAATGTTGAACTTCCCACACAACAGGATCTCGTCCAACTGGCTCCTGAAAAAAAGCAACAAACGATTCTGGACACGATGGATATTGTCAAGGCTGGTATAGACACCTTCAAATCCGACCAAAAAGCCGGGTTGAAACCAACTCGTTTCGCTCCAGCCGGTCAAAGCACGCAGATGATCATCGGTGCAACACCGACTGCCGACCTGGAAATTCTGAAGACGGCTTCATCACTCTATCAGACACAAAACCTCAGGCGAGTCTACTACTCAGCCTATAGTCCTATCCCACATGCTGACGCTCGTCTTCCCTCACAAAGCCCCCCGCTTGTCAGAGAACACCGACTGTATCAGGCTGATTGGCTGATGCGCTTCTATGGTTTCCAAGCCTCTGAAATTGTCGATGACCAGCATCAGAATTTGTCGTTGGAAATTGATCCCAAGCTAGCCTGGGCCCTGCGTCACCGTGAACTTTTTCCCGTGGATATTAATCGTGCCACTCGGGAATTGCTTTTGCGTGTTCCAGGCATAGGCGCTCGCAGTGTCGAACGCATCATCAAGATCAGAAGACATCATGCGATTTGTGTCGACGATCTTAGAAAGCTGCGACTTAACTGGAAATCAGCATCTGCTTTTGTCAAAACAAATGATTACAACCCTTCCTTGAAACTCTTAGACAAACTCCATCTCAAGGAGAAACTTCAATCTCCGCCTCGACAACTTTTGCTTTTTGATGCCGCCTCTGCTCTTACCGGAGAGTTGTGATGCTCGTCATCATTGCTGAAGATTTTGTCAGTTGGCGCGATGCCGCCAGAGAGCTTCTGCTGGCCCAAATTCCTCCCGAGGAAGTCATTTTCAGGCAGCAGTCTGCCCAGCATTCATTACTGACGGCGACTCCTGAAATATCTCACACAGATTTTCCGACTTTCGTTAAACAGACAGTCAATGTCCCCAAGGAGTTTCTTTCGTTGGCAGAAAAAGTTGCCTGTCATCGCGATGAATACCGATGGGAACTCCTCTATCGAATTCTTTGGAGACTGACACACGGAGAACGAGAGTTACTTGAAATCAGTGTCGATGACGATGTGCGTCAATTAATGCTGATGGAAAAGTCTGTCCGCCGTGATGTCCACAAAATGAAAGCCTTTGTTCGCTTTCGCTCGATTGAGTTTGAAGATGGCGAACATTTCGTCGCCTGGCATCGTCCTGATCATTTCATAGTTCAAATAGCGGCCCCCTTTTTCATGCGTCGTTTTTCATCGATGCGGTGGTCGATCCTCACGCCTGATCTGTGTGCTCATTGGGATCTGCGGACTTTGAGTTTCTCTCCTGGTGTTCCCTCGACGATGGCACCTCAATCCGATGTTCTCGAAGAGATGTGGAAAACGTACTACCGTTCCATCTTTAATCCTGCCCGCATCAAGCTTCGAGCCATGGTGAAAGAGATGCCCAAACGTCATTGGAAAACTCTTCCCGAAACACAAATCATCGATGAACTACTTGCGCAAGCACCAGCCCGTGTTTCCGAAATGATCCAACGACAAGAGGGTAGCAAAATTTCGGCTGCCGATTATCTTCCTGAATCCCATGACTACGCCTCCCTTAAAGAGTCTGCTCGGGAATGTCGGGGATGTCCATTGTATGCTCCAGCAACTCAAACGGTTTTTGGAGTTGGACCAGTCAATGCCAAATTAATGCTCGTTGGCGAACAACCCGGAGATCAGGAAGACTTACAGGGCGAACCGTTTATTGGTCCTGCTGGTCAGGTGCTCGACCGTGTACTTTCAGAAGCGGGGTTGGAAAGAGACAAGATTTATCTCACCAACGCTGTCAAGCATTTTAAGTTCACACAAAAACCACATCTGCGTTTTCATCGCAAACCGGATGCACGCGAGACTTCAGCATGTAAGCCATGGGTGGTGGCCGAAATTGCTCTCATCAAGCCCAAAGTCCTGGTCTGTCTGGGAGCAACTGCCGCTCAGACTCTTATCGGTCGCGATTTCAAAATCTCAACACAACGAGGTCAATGGATCAAGACATCAAGCTGCGAAATGACTCTGGCGACCTATCATCCATCAGCGGTGTTGAGGATGCCTTCTGCTGAAAAGCGTGAGGAAGTTTATCAGCTCATCCTGGAAGACTTCAAACACGTGGCAGCGCGAATGCATTGACATCAAGCATAAATCCTCACGAATGATTGTCGCGTTGGTGAAATCTGAACGTATCAAGCCGACTTATGGACGATTGGCCGTTGTGACAAACCACCTCCATTGCGATGCAAACAGTTGATGATTGCATCGCTTTGCGAAAATTGCTCTAGTAATTGAGATTTGGTGCCAGCCAGCGCTCCATCTCTTCTACCGACATTCCCATCGCCTGGGCATACACTTCAACCTGATCTTTCGTAATTCGATCAACCGAGAAATAACGTGACTCGGGATGTGAAAAATACAATCCCGAGACCGACGAGGCAGGCCACATGGCATACGATTCGGTCAATGTGATGCCAGTTAGTTCTGTCGCATTGAGCAGTTCAAATAGTCGCCCTTTGGGAACGTGATCTGGACACGCCGGATATCCAAACGCCGGACGTATTCCGCGATACGCTTCATCAATGAGTTGATCCTGAGTTAATTGTTCCTGCGTACCATAACGCCAGAACTCTCTTGCCTTTTGGTGCATCAGTTCGGCAAATGCTTCAGCCAGACGATCTGCGATTGCCTTGAGCATGATTGATTGATAGTCATCATGCTCGGCTTCGAATCGAGCCAAATGGGTATCGATCCCGCTGCCGGTGGTGACTGCAAAGGCCCCGAGATAATCCAATCGGCCAGAGTCAACCGGTGCCACGTAATCGGCAAGCGATCGATAATCTTTTTGCCCCTTGCGTTCCCATTGTTGTCTGAGCATGGGGAAGGTGCAGATGACAGTGCGCTGCTCGTGGGGCGTCTTGGGTGTTGTTTGTGGAGCGTACACTTCAATCACATCCCCGACGGAATTCGCCGGCCAAAAGCCACAGACTCCACGCGCGACGAGCCATTGTCCGGCGATGACGTCATCGAGCATTCGATTAGCATCTTCGTAGAGTTTTTTCGCTTCTTCACCGACGTAGACGTCTTCAAAGATTTTGGGATATTTGCCACGAAGTTCCCAGGTCGAGAAAAATGGTGACCAGTCGATGTAGTCTCGGATCTGCGCGAGTGGATAGTCATCAAAGGTTCGCAGGCCCGTGAACTCTGGCACGGGCAACTCGGCGTTGTGCCAATCCGTTTCGAAACGATGCTGATAAGCCACCGCATAAGGTACGAGTGATTTTTGTTGGCGGTTGGCAAACTGCTCGCGCTCTTTTTCCTGCAACTGTCGATACGATGTTACATAGGGCTCTTTCTGGTCTTTATCGAGAAGTTTTTCGACAACAGGAACCGACAAAGATGCATCGGCCACATGCACGACGGCGTGCTCATAATGGGGGGCAATCTTGACGGCTGTATGTCGTGATGAGGTCGTCGCTCCGCCAATGAGTAGCGGTAACGTCATTTTCCGTCGTTGCATTTCCTTGGCAACAAACATCATTTCTTCCAAAGATGGAGTAATTAAACCTGAGAGCCCAATAATGTCGGCTCCTTCCTTGATAGCGGTGTCCAGAATCTTATCGGCTGGCACCATGACTCCCAGATCAATGACTTCAAAGTTGTTGCATCTGAGCACCACAGCCACGATATTCTTGCCGATGTCATGGACGTCTCCTTTTACGGTAGCAATCAAAAACTTGCCGCGCGAGGTCGAAACGTCTCCTGCTTCCGCTTTTTCAGCCTCCATGTAGGGCATCAAATACGCCACTGCCTTTTTCATAACGCGTGCGCTTTTGACGACTTGCGGCAGAAACATTTTCCCCTGTCCAAACAGATCTCCAACGACATTCATTCCGTCCATCAACGGCCCCTGAATAACATTCAGAGGTCGTGCATATTTCTGTCGTGCTTCCTCAGTATCGATCTCGATATAGTCGGTGATCCCTTTGAGCAAGGCGTGTTCCAGTCGCTTTTCAACACTTCCTGCTCGCCAGGCTTGTTCGGCTGCAGGATCTTTCTCTTTGCCTTGCAGTTTGACTTTTTCGGCATAGTCGATCAATCGCTCCGTCGCATCTTCCCGACGATTGAGCAGGACATCCTCAATGTAACCAAGCAGTTCTTTATCAATCTCATCGTAGACTTCCAACTGACTGGAATTGACAATTCCCATATCCAGTCCGGCCCGGATCGCATGATATAAAAACGCGGCATTCATCGCCTCCCGCACAACATCGTTGCCACGGAATGAAAATGAAACATTGCTCACTCCGCCTGAGGTCTTCGCACCGGGGCATTCGACTTTGATCCGTTTAACTGCTTCGAAAAATTCCACTGCATAATTGTTATGCTCTTCCATCCCGGTCGCGACGGTGAGAATATTGGGATCGAAGATAATGTCTTCAGGCGGAAAACCTGCCTGTTCTGTCAGCAATTTGTAGCAGCGTTTGCAGATTGACACTTTATGATCTGCTTCGGCAGCCTGACCATGTTCGTCAAAAGCCATCACGACGACTGCAGCCCCGTAACTGCGAACGATCCGCGCCTGTTCTAAAAACTTTTCTTCGCCTTCCTTGAGACTGATGGAATTGACAATCCCTTTTCCCTGAACACATTTCAAACCTGCCTCGATGACAGAAAACTTGGAACTGTCAATCATGACAGGAACAGAAATATCACCATCATCGGAGAGCAGATACAAAAACTTCTGCATGCAGGCTTCGCTGTCGAGCAAGCCTTCGTCCATGTTGACATCGATTATGTTCGCACCACCCTCGATCTGATTTCGAGCGATGCTCAAAGCTTCGTCATAATTTCCGTCCTTGATCAGACGTGCAAACTTGCGAGACCCTGTCACATTGGTTCGCTCACCAATCATCAGAAAATTTGACTCTGGCCGAATCTCCAGTCGCTCCAGACCTGCATAGTTTGAATAGCGCGGACGATCCGTTGGCTTGCGTGGTGTGATCCCGTCGACTGCTTCGGAAATCTTGCGGATATATTCAGGTGAGGTTCCACAACACCCTCCCACAATATTCACCCACCCGTTGAGAGCATATTCACGGATCGCGGCTGCGACCTCGGTCGGGTTGGAATCAAACCCTCCCATACCGTCGGGCATGCCTGCATTCGGATAGCAACTGATATGACAGTCTGCAAGCCCTGCCATCGACTCGACAAATGGTCGCATTTGAGCAGGTCCCAACGCACAATTGAGCCCGATACTCAGGAGCGGAAAATGTGATACCGAGGTATAAAAGGCTTCTACGGTTTGGGCTGTCAGCGAACGTCCCGTATCAAAGATTGTTCCCGAAACCATGACCGGCACGCTTTGCCCACGATCTTCGAAGACTTTCCGAATGGCGTACAGACACGACTTCATATTCAAGGTATCAAACGAGGTTTCTGGCAAGAGCAAGTCGACGCCTCCATCCAGAAGTCCGCGAATCTGCTCTGCATACGAGTCCACCATCTTCTCAAAGGAAGTTGGCCTCGTGCCAGGCTGATCGGGATTCATTGATAACAAGACTTTCGTCGGTCCAATACTCCCAGCCACGAATCGAGGGCGTGACGGATTTTTCTTCGTAAAAATCCCTGTCTGAATCTTGGCCAGCTCAGCGGCTGCCTTATTAATGGCATACGTCTGGTCGGCCAGTCCAAATTCTTCCATCGAAATAATGTTGGCATTGAAAGAATTCGTCTCGATGATGTCTGACCCTGCTTCCAGGTACATCCGGTGTATTTTGCCAATCAACTCAGGCTGAGTCAGACACAAAACATCGTTGGCATTCTTCAAGTCGATCGGATGTCTGGCAAACTGTTTGCCTCGATAATCTTCTTCTGTCGGGCGCTCCGACATGATCAGCGATCCCATGGCTCCGTCGAGTAGCAGGATGCGTTCTGAAAGAAGTTGTTGCAGCAATCCTGTTGCTTCTGAGGGCAGAATCGTCGTCATGAACACAATATCAATTCGTCAAAAGTACAAGAAAAGTAAAAACTTAAACCGCATCTTAGCAGGAATCAGATATGGAAAAAGTCAGGACTGATGGGGTCTCTGAATTACCAAGGAGGCGTCATTGGGATTGAAACCAAACGCATACATGTCGCCAATTCATGGTCGCCAAATGGGTTCGGAGATACGACGAATTTCACGAGTTCATAAGTCCCGGTCATAGATTGCGAGAACTGGCTGTTTCAACAAAATCTGAAGCCTGAAAGCGTCCAATCGTCGGTATGCCCGAAACGAACGTTTTATGACAGGACATTCGTTGCCAATCCAAGTTCACCCAGGATTCGCTGACATGCCTGTGATTTATTCAAGGCGTAAAAATGAATGCCTGGCACACCTTCTTCAATCAACTCTCGACATTGATCGATTGCAAAGGAAACACCGATCTCAAACTGAGCCTGCTCATCGTCTTTAACGTCTTCCAATTGACGCGCCAGTCCTTCCGGGATTTTCGCGCCACACATTGCGGTGATTCGTTTAATACGTCCGAACTCAGTGATGGGCATAATGCCGGGAATCATCGGGACATGGATCCCCTCGGTCCGACAGGTCTGCTGAAAACGGAGGTAATTGGTATTGTCAAAAAACAATTGAGTAAACATCGCATCCGCACCTGCGTCGACTTTTTGTTTCAAAAATCTCAAATCGGAGTGATGACATTGAGCTTCCGGGTGCTTTTCAGGATAGGCAGCCACGCCGATGCCCATCTGTGAAAAGTTTTCTCGAATGAGAGCCACGAGTTCATTTGCATTCCCTAAGCCATGTTCGACGCGCTGAAAGGACGTCATGCCTTTGGGAGCATCACCACGCAATGCCATAATATTTTGAATTCCAACACTTTGAGCGTGTGAAATCCATACCAATAACTCATCACGCGTGGACCCCACACAGGTCAAATGCGACATCACGGGAATACCATAAGTCGACTGGATTTTCTGACTGAGATCCACGGTCCGGGCCTGAGTTGTTCCCCCTGCGCCATAAGTACAAGAGATAAACGCGGGCTGATAGGGCGTGAGTTCAGAGAGCGTCTGAAACAAAGCCTCATCCCCGTCGGCATTTTTAGGTGGGAAAATCTCGATCGAAATCGAAAATGGCTTAGACGAAAAAATTTGTGTCAGGTTCATTCTGGTCACGGATTCCGGGGAAATAACATATTCTCGTGGATTGACTCGCACTGTAAATCTCAGCAGTGCCCAAGTATTCTAATCGGAATGCATTGTTGAGTGAAACCGTCTTCACACAAGAAAGACTTTCTTGGTGGATCATCGCATCATCGACAGCCTCCAGATGCTCAATCCGCTTTTCTTTCTGCAATTGACACTCAAAATATCCAAAATAGATCAGATTTCCAGTGAATAATCCTGATCTGTTTGCGGGGTTGACATTCACAACAGTACGAATTGGATGCCTCATTCAAAAGTGACTTCAAAATGGGTGATCTCCTCATTTCAGTCATCCAGACACGAATCAATGTTGAATCAGTCTTCGAATTTCGCTATGACTATGGCATCTGAAGACTTACAGAAATTCATATGCTGTCGTTATGATTTTTGAGCCATGATGTTTATTAAACACTGTTGAGTTCCTCGTCCAGCGGGAACTACCTGAATGCCTTTTCGAACCCCTCTCAATTTATTTTGATTCTCACTCGATTCTTCTAAGGAATGAAACGTATGTCAGTCGCCTCGACTCCTTCTACAGAGGTTCTTCCGTACAAAGTTGCGAACATGAAACTGGCCGAGTTTGGCCGTAAGCAGATTGAACTGGCTGAAAATGAAATGCCAGGTCTGATGGCGATTCGCAACAAATATAAAGCTTCAAAACCTCTGGCAGGGGCTCGCATTGCTGGCTGTCTGCATATGACAGTCCAGACGGCTGTCCTGATCGAAACGCTGATTGACTTGGGTGCCACCGTTCGCTGGTCCAGTTGCAACATTTTCTCCACACAAGACGAAGCCGCTGCCGCCATCGCTGCAGCAGGTATTCCAGTTTTCGCCTGGAAAGGTGAAACCAACGAAGAATTTGACTGGTGTATCGAACAAACCATCTTCTTTGACGGTGGAGAGCCTCTCAACATGATTCTCGATGATGGTGGCGATCTCACCGTCATGATTCATGATAAATATCCGGAACTTCTCAAAGGGATCAAAGGGATCTCCGAAGAAACGACGACAGGTGTCCATCGCCTCGTCACCATGTTCAAAGAAGGCCGATTGGGCGTTCCTGCAATTAACGTCAACGATTCTGTCACCAAAAGTAAATTCGATAACCTCTACGGTTGTCGTGAATCACTGGCTGACGGCATCAAGCGTGCCACCGATATTATGGTTGCAGGAAAAGTGGTTGTGATCTGCGGTTACGGAGACGTCGGCAAAGGCTGTGCAGACGCGATGCGTGGACTCGGTGCCCGAGTTATCATCACCGAAATTGATCCCATCTGTGCCCTCCAAGCTGCTATGGAAGGTTATCAAGTCACGACAGTTGAAGACGTCGCTGCTACTGCCGATATTTTTGTCACCACAACGGGCAATATCGATGTGATTCGAGCCGAACACCTCGACAAAATGAAAAACGATGTCATCGTCTGCAACATTGGCCACTTTGATAGCGAAATTCAAATCGCTTATCTCAACAGCCGAAAAGACATCAAAAAAATCACCATCAAAGAAGACTCAGACGTCGGCGGCCCCGTTCATAAATATGTCTATCCCGATGGCAAGGGAATTCTCGTTCTCGCAGAAGGACGTCTTGTCAACCTGGGATGTGCAACCGGTCACCCTTCTTTTGTGATGTCCAATAGCTTTGCCAATCAGGTTCTCGCCCAGATTGAACTTTGGAAAAATTACGAGAGCTACGAAATTGGTGTCTTCGTTCTGCCGAAACATCTTGATGAAGAAGTCGCCCGACTTCATCTGGATAAACTTGGTGTCAAGCTCACGAAATTGACTGCCGAACAGGCCAAATACATCGACGTGCAGGTCGAAGGTCCTTATAAGCCAGAACATTACCGCTACTAAGGGGTCGTCAAGGTTATCGGAGATTGCGTCCGATTGAATCCTCTCTCATTTGGCATTCACAAGTCGCCGATCAATATTGATCGGCGTCTTTTTTATTTTCTTCACGTTTTAATTAGCATCCACTAAGGCCCGCTTCACAGCGAATTCATTCCTCTATGCAGGAATGTTTGTCTTTTCACATACTACGAAACGGCGTTGTGCAATATTCATCTCCCTGACTTGCCAAAGATGGAAAACTCAAGAGAATCACAGAGAGTGATTTCTCGACTTGATTCAATGGATCCCCTTCAGGCATTCACTCACTACCACAGGTAATACTTCATAATGAAACGTCGCCTTCTGGCGGAACTTCTAGGCACCTTTGGGCTTGTCTTTGCGGGGACAGGAGCCATTGTCATCAACACTGTTTCAAACGGTGCGATCACGCATGTCGGCATTGCCTTGACTTTTGGTTTGATCGTGATGGCCATGATTTACGCGCTCGGCGATATCTCTGGGGCGCATTTAAACCCCGCAGTCACGATCGCTTTCGCTTGTGCAAAACGATTCAAATGGTCGTCCGTCGGGCCTTATATCACGGCACAGCTCCTCGGGGCGTTTTTAGCCAGCGGACTGTTGCGGGTCTTGTTTTTAGACCAACCACATTTAGGAGCCACGCTTCCGACGGGCCCGCCCTGGCAATCGTTCATACTTGAAGTCATACTGACATTTTATTTGATGCTCGTGATCCTGCAGGTCTCTTCGGGATCAAAGGAAACCGGGATCATGGCCGGTGCCGCCATCGGTGGGACAGTTGCACTTGAAGCCCTGTTTGCCGGTCCCATATGTGGGGCATCGATGAACCCCGCCCGCTCGATCGCTCCCGCCATCGTCTCAGGAGACCTGAACCACCTGTGGATCTACATCGTCGCGACAATCCTGGGAGCCATCCTTGCTGTTCCCGTCGGGATCTATCTGCGACAGACAAAACCTCTCGAGTGAAAGTTTGATGGCTTTACGCTCGATACCCGTGCATTTATTGGATCACCTCCAGTTGAGGGTTCTTCTTTTTTAAGCTCTCGATGGCATCAGTCGATAGTGGTGTGTTTTGCACTGAAAGTTTCCTGAGATTTGTCATCTTTTCGAGGGTCTCCAGCGAATCGTCCGACACTAACGTCTGAATCAGATTCAACTCTTGAAGAGACGTCAGTGTTTTTAACTCGGCAAATCCTTCGTCACTGACTTCTGTCTGCTCAAGATTGAGCGATTCCAGAGTCGTAATTTTCGCTAGTGATTTCATTCCGGCATCTGAAATACGAGTTGCCCACAGTTCCAGTTTCTTCAGTCGTGGCAATGATTCCAAATGCACTAAGCCTTCATCGAACAAGCGATTCTCGTTGAGATCGAGGGTTTCCAATTTCTCGTAGTTTTTCAAAAAACTCAAACCCTCATCACTGATCAGTGTATCCCTTATCAGCAATCGCCGTATATTTTTCAATCCCGAGATTTTGGAAAAGCCATCGTCTTCGATACCCGTTCTGCGTAGATGAAGAATCTGCAGATCGGCCATCCCTGCGATCACGTCCATCGAGGCATCACTGATGCGGGTGTCATCGAGTTCAAGTCCAATCATCGACTTTCCTTGTAACAACTTTACCCCATCGTCCGTTACTTCATTGAGCGTTACATTCAAATATGACAATTTCGGCATCGCTGAAAACGTGGTAAACGCGCCATCGGTGATTCTGGCACGCTCTACCAATAACGTGGCCAGATTCGGCAATGATTTCAACTGAGCGATCCCTTCATCACCTATCAAGGTAAACGTGAGATCCAGAAATTTCAGATTCTCCAGTCCAGACAAGGCTGCCAGCCCCTCGTTAGAAATACTGGTCTGCTTCAAACTCAGCGTTGACAACGACTTGATCTGTCCAATCGTTTTCAGTCCTTCGTCGGTAATGCCGGTCTTGAATAAATTCAAAACTTTCAACTTCGGACATTTCGTCAGCGCCATCATGCCTTCATCAGTAATTCCGGGGCCGGTGAGATACACCTGCTCGAGTGCTGGCAATCCTGATAAAGATATCAGGACCTCGTTATCGGGTGTCCCGCGAGTCAGATCGACCAGTAGATATCGACCATCCTGGTCTTTGAGGACACTCGCCGATGCTTTGACCAAGGCTTCAATACTGGTCGGGTCATCCTTCAAAATTTCCTGAACTCGCTCCTCTTTGGATGCCCCGGAATCCTTTGTCTCAGAATTCTCAACTGGAACATTCGGCATTGTATTTTCTGAGGGACACCCCAGCAAAGAAATGCAAATCAATAGGAAGGCCGGAAAATTCAAGGACAGTGGTCGAACGAAAGTCATTGAGATTTTACTTTCTAGAATGGACTGGCACGGAGGAGATTGGGCAGGACAAAAACAGCACTGTTCAAATTATAAAATGTAGACCTGAAATCTGTTTTACATATTATTGAATAATATGGCTGCCTCAAGCGATGACGTTCTTGCCTTTTCAATCGAAAACTATCAAAATACATAGATCTTCCTTGATGAATTATTTCTGCTAGAAAGACCTACCAATGTTCTATTCGCTTCCTTCCCGACGTGATCTGCTTAAAACGGCTACCGCAGCCAGTCTCTCATCTGCACTCTTCGTGCCCGGCGTCAAGCAGGCGTATGCGCAAACAAACTCCATCAACGAAAAACTTAATTTTGCCTGTATCGGAGTGGGGGGTCGTGGTTCTAACGACACTGACTCGGCAGACAAATATACCAATGTCGTGGCTTTGTGTGATATCGATGCAACAAATCTCGAGAAAAAATCCAAACGTATTAAAAATGCCCAGACGTTCGTCGACTTTCGCGAAATGCTGGAAACGATGGGCGACAAGATCGATGGTGTTGTTGTCGCTACTCCCGATCACACGCATGCAGTCGCAACAATTGCCGCGATGAAAAAAGGGAAACATGTTTACTGTGAGAAGCCTTTGACCTGGAGTATCTCTGAGGCTCGCCGTGTCCGCGAAGTCGCTATTGAAACAGGCGTAGCCACTCAGATGGGTAACCAGCACACGGCGGACGATACCTACCGTGAAGCAATCGAAATTGTACGCAGTGGCATGCTCGGCGATATCAAAGAAATCCATCTGTGGACGAATCGTCCCGTTTGGCCCCAAGGTGCTGGTCGACCAGCCGAAACGATGGAAGTCCCTGAATTTTTGAACTGGGATCTTTTCCTGGGCCCTGCTCCTTTCCGACCATACAACAGTTGCTACACACCGTTTAACTGGCGAGGCTGGCTCGATTTTGGCACTGGAGCACTGGGCGATATGGCCTGCCAC
>JBGSVC010000142.1:0-3210 GCA_041753175.1 Planctomycetaceae bacterium | reverse complement strand
AAGCCAAGCAGGTCATCTATTTTTATCTCCCCGGGGCGATGAGTCATCTCGACAGCTTCGACCCCAAACCCGGAACTGCAGAACAGGGTGAGACGGCGGTCATTGATACCAATATCGACGGCGTGAAATTCAGTGAGTTTTTCCCTGAGATGTCCAAAATCGCCTCAGACTTTGCCATCATTCGTTCCATGAATACGCAAACCGGTGCTCATGAGCAAGCCCGCTATCTGATGCGTACCAGTTACAAGCAAATCGCCAGTATCAAGCATCCGACAATGGCGTCGTGGGTGCATAAGGTCAACGGGCAAATCAGCCCCACGCTACCTCCATCGGTCCAAATCGGAAATGGGGAAGGGCCGGGTTATCTGGGAGCGAAATATGCCCCCGTCCCGATTGGCAGCCCGGATCGGGGTTTGGAAAACACGAAATCGCCCAGCTATCTGGCTGAAACGCAATTTGATAAACGCATGAAACTCTCTTCGGCATTTGATCGACAATTCAAAACCAAAGGGGGGCAGACGACTGCTGTCCAGAACTACGACACGTTGTATGCCGACGCCATCAAACTCCTCAAGAGTGAGGAATTGAAAGCCTTCGACATCAGGCAGGAACCAGCCGAAGTGCAAAAACGCTATGGTTCGACGCGTTTTGGACAGGGAGCATTGCTGGCACGTCGACTTGTGGAATATGGGGTGCAGTTTGTTGAGATCAATGGTGGCAACTGGGATATGCATAACGACCTGCGCGACCGCTTCTTAGCCGTGGGTCCAGAACTGGATGCCGCCGTCGCCACGCTGATGGAAGATTTGAAAACGTCAGGATTGATCGACTCAACGCTGGTCGTCATTGCCACAGAGTTTGGACGCAAACCCAACATGAACGTCAACGCTGGTCGAGATCACCATCCGGCTGCCTACAGTTGCCTGTTGGCAGGTGCAGGAATCAAAGCAGGTCAGGTCTACGGTTCGACTGATGAAGAAGGATATTATGTCATGGAAGATGGCGTTGAACCTGGCGGATTTAACGCCACGATCGCTGCGGCGCTGGGCATTCCGCATGATCTGGAAATCATTTCTCCGGAAGGCCGACCGTTCAAAATCGGAAATGGCGAAGCCCCGATTGAGAAACTGTTGGCATAATCAACTTTGGGACTTTCGACGCCTGCTATCGCCTTCGTTCTGATGAAGCACGTTTAGCTGAAAGAATCTACTGAGATAAGAATGTTATGTTCATCGGAAATCTCGCTGTCATCCAGTGACAAGATTGCAACGATGACTTGATCATGAGAAGATGACGGGGTCTGCATGTGATTGCACGACCCCGTTTTGCGTTTCCGGGTTAGACTGACTGTCGCTGTTCCTATCGATCACAAAGCCGTTTTTGTGGTCACGTCTTTAGCGACCAGAGATTGAGTCAATCTCACCTTATCCTGCGACTACACATCCCTAGATTGAGAGACAGACCATGCAACGACGCGACTTCCTGGCGACGACTTTGGCAGCCACCGCTGCTTTATCGACGACTACGCTGGCGAATGCCCAGGCCACGACGACGACACAAAAAAATCAGTTCAAGCTCAAGTATGCCCCCCATGTCGGGCACTTCAATTCGGTAGGCAAAGATCCTGTTGATCAAATCAAGCGTATGGCGGATCTCGGTTTTACGGCGATTGAAGACAATGGCATGCCAAAACGACCGGTGGAAGTGCAGGAAGCGATGGGCAAGGCGCTGGCTGAATTGAACATGGATATGGGAGTCTTTGTGGTCTCCAGTGACTTTCAGAATCCGACGTTTACCAGTGGAAAAAAAGAATACGCCGAGAAGGCTCTTGACGACATGAAGAAAGGTCTTGAAGTCGCCAAACGAGTCAACGCGAAATGGTGTACCGTGGTACCTGGGACCTTCGCACATAATCTGGCGATGGGGTATCAGACAGCCAACTGTGTTGAGTTGTTACGACGGATGTGTGAGATTTGCGAACCTTCAGGGTTGATCATGGTTCTTGAACCCCTTAATCACTTCGCCAATCATCCGGATCTGTTTTTGCATTTGATTCCCCAGGCGTACGAAATCTGTCGAGCCGTGAATCATCCCAGTTGCAAGATCCTCTTCGATATTTATCATCAACAAATTTCTGAAGGAAACATCATTCCCAATATCGACAAGGCGTGGTCGGAAATCGCGTATTTCCAGACGGGCGATAATCCTGGTCGACGGGAACCGGGCACCGGAGAGATCAACTATCGAAACATCTTCAAGCATCTCCATCAAAAAGGTTATACGGGCGTCGTCGGGATGGAGCATGGCGTTTCGGTCAAAGGTGATGAAGGCGAAGCCGTGCTGGTGCAGGCTTATGTCGATGCCGATAACTTTTAATCTGTCATGAAACTGACTCCTCAGTCTGGCTTATCGCTCATGCCTGTATCGACTATGATCGGGCATGAGCGTTTTTATTGGTGCCATCCAATGATGTTTGTTTTCCCGATGAGAAGTCGAGTGTGCATGTGGCGAGTCTGTCTGAATGTCTGCGACTAGAAGTCCCTTTTGAATTGCATCCTGCGCGCCTTTCGATTGATCAATTGCAATCCGACTGCGAAATCAGAACGCAGCGGCGTTCTGGACCGGGAGGTCAGCATCGAAACAAGGTAGAAACGGCTGTGATCATGATTCATCAGCCGACAGGCATCACTGCCGAAGCCAACGAAGAGCGCCAGCAAATTGATAATCGCCAAATTGCGGTCTATCGTCTTCGCGTTCGACTGGCCATCGAGGTGCGTGTGTTACCAGAGCCGGAGCGCCAACCAGGTGCGTTGTGGGATTCTCGCTGCGTTCATGGCCGTTTGAAAGTTAATGTGAACCATGACGATTTTCCGGCTCTCTTGTCGGAAGCTTTGGATTTTATCGCCGCTGATTTGCAAGACTGGAAAGGTAGCTGTGAACGATTAAAGATTACGTCGTCGCAACTCAATCGGTTTCTCAAGCAACAGCCGGAGGCATTCCATGCTGTTAATGCCTGGCGAAGGTTTGCCGGACTGTCCGTGTTTCATTAACATCTGACCTGACAGCCTGATGCATTCAGCAGACTCCTGTGAGGTTCGCCCTCCAATATGACAGCAGGCGGCTCAGATCTTATTTCCGGACTGGCAGAGAGCATGAATATAGCAGATCGATTGGCCCAGATGGCCATGGAGCGTCCGTGGCAGCGGGCGG
>JBGSVC010000141.1:0-3658 GCA_041753175.1 Planctomycetaceae bacterium | reverse complement strand
CCTGCGTATCGATGCAAAAAGCCTCCCCTCAGATCCCGTCTTCCTCAAAGCCGTTGATCTGCTGACCAACCATCGTTACACCATGAAAAGCCGTATGACAAGATAACTCCCCGCTGATAACACTCCGCTGATAACGCACTCACGTCAAACAGCCAGAGAATTCCTCCCCTCCTGATCCAGCCCGTTGATTTTCTCAATGGGCTGCTTGATTCCAACGATGGAATCAACAAAACGACCGGTTTCAGGTGTTTTTGGAGTGTTGAAAATCGACACGAAGTCGTATTTCAACACGCTGTTATCCAGACACCTTGAATTTCTTCCAAACTTTCACGATACTGATGAAAATTCGCCGCTGTAGCTCAGTTGGCAGAGCAATGCTTTCGTAAAGCATGGGTCGGGGGTTCAAGTCCCTTCAGCGGCTCTTTGGTGAACACAAGTAGCCTCGGGGAACTTCCTCGAGGCTACTTGTGTTCTGGCCAAACCCTCACAGCCCGTTGATTTTCCGGGAAAGCGCGGCTCCCCCCGATCCCGTTAGTAACAATTGACCCATTATTGCCTTCGATGTTGATGGGCTTTTGTTTGGTTTTAGAGTGTTCAACGAGTTGTTCGCTCGATTGACTCCATCCCTCTTTGATAATTTCCGTTCAAGACTGCAAGACGATGGCCACCTCCTCCAACACCCTCGCCTCTCCCCCTACCGACAATCACCTGGAGATTCTCAATATCTCCTGTTACAAATTCGCACCCCTTTGCAGCCTTAAGGAACGCAAAGAGAAACTCCAACGCCTCACCTCGTCTCTGCGACTCAAAGGGACAATCCTGCTCAGCGAAGAAGGCATCAATCTCTTTGTCGCCGGACGCCCTCATGCCGTCGCCGCGCTGGTCGAAGAACTCCGTCAGGACCCTCATCTTGCCGACCTGACACCCAAAGAAAGCTACAGCGCCGATCAGCCCTTCAGCAAGATGCTGATCAAAATCAAAAAGGAGATCATCGCCTTTGGTGTCGAGGGAGTCAAACCCTACGAATACACGTCGCGGAAACTTCCCGCCGCCGAACTCAAGGCCTGGCTGGATGCCGGAAAGCCCGTCACCCTCCTCGATACCCGTAACGACTACGAATACGACCTGGGTACTTTTGAAAACGCCGTCACGCTCCCCATCCGTCACTTTCGCAAATTTCCAGACGCCATCGCTCAATTGCCAGACACGTTCAAACAGCAGCCGATCGTGATGTTTTGCACCGGCGGCATTCGCTGCGAAAAAGCAGGACCCTTCATGGAACAAGCTGGCTTCCAGGAAATCTATCAACTCGAAGGGGGCATCCTCAAATACTTCGAAGAAGTCGGAGGCGATCATTACAACGGCGAATGCTTCGTCTTCGATAAACGCGTCGCGGTCGATCCCGGACTTTCTGAAACAGCCACCACCCAATGCTATGGCTGCCTGATGCCGCTCACGCCACACGACCAGACGTCTCCTCTCTATCTCCCCGGTGTTCATTGTCCGCATTGTTATGATCGCAAGCATCCTAAATTCACACCCGATGAAGTTCTGGCCAAAAAACAACAGCAACTCCGCCAGCGCTCATTGCCTTTGCCCGGCAGCCTCCCTTACGCCAACGAACGACCGATCAATGTCTCTCAAACTTACGATGGGTGTGAAGTCCTCGATTTTCTCGCCGCACGCCACCCTCAGGTCTCACGCCAGGAGTGGCTCGCGCTCATCAACGATGGCAAGGTCCTCTTTCGAGGACACCCCGTGTCTCCCGAGATCAAACTCGTCGCGGGAGATCGACTCACCCGCATCATGCCGGAATTATCCGAACCAGATGTCAACGCCAATATCACCTTGCTGTTTGAAAATAATCACCTGCTCATCGTCAATAAACCCGCCCCTCTGCCTGTGCATTCCTGCGGGCGCTTTCACAAAAACACACTCGTCCATTTGTTGAAACTCGTCTACAACACCGAAACCCTGCGCCCGGCACATCGACTGGATGCAAACACTTCCGGAATCATGGTCCTTTCACGTAACCGCATCGCCGCCGCGATGGTGCAGACTCAATTCGAACGCGGCGAAGTGGAAAAAACTTATCTGGCCCGCGTCCTGGGAACGCCCACTCAACAGACCTTTGAAGTCAATGCCCCGATCAGTGCCGAACCGACTGCCGCTGGTCTGCGTATCATTGACGACAACGGCCTGCCAGCCCAAACCAGATTTCATGTTCGACAACAATTCGCCGATGGCACCACACTCCTCGAAGTCCAGCCTCTCACCGGTCGCACCAACCAGATTCGACTCCACTTGTGGCATCTGGGATTGCCAATTCTCGGAGATCAATCCTATTTGCCCAACCACCAACTGGGGACTCAGCAGACGCTCTCTGTCGATGAACCTGCAATGTGCCTGCATGCCTGGAAATTAATTTTTGCCATCGATACCGACGGCGAGCGCAGAGAATTCGAAACGCCTCTTCCCTCCTGGGCCAGCCAGCCCTCCTACTGATGGCATGCGCGTCATCTTCGAAAGCCCCTCATGTATCTTGTGATCACCACCTCCCTGAAGACCGATAGTCGTTCGCGCAGACTGGCACAACTGGCTCACGAATCTCTGCTCCAACACCATGTCGACGTCACGCTCATCGATCTCAATGATCTTGAGCTTCCCTTTTGCAACGCCGGCGATTGTTATGGACATCCTCAACTCGGGCCCATTGCCCGTCAGATCTCCGAAGCCCAGGGAATTCTGCTCGCCACGCCGATCTATAACTACGATGCCGCCGCGTCGGCCAAAAATCTCATAGAACTCACCGGCAAAGCCTGGTCCGACAAAGTCGTCGGCTTTCTGTGCGCCGCAGGAGGCTTCGGCAGTTATATGTCCATCATGAGCCTGGCCAATTCCCTCATGCTCGATTTCCGTTGCCTCGTGCTCCCGCGATTTGTCTACGCCACCGGCGATGCCTTCGACCAAAACGAACTCGTCGACCCACAAATCCACGCGCGGATTCATGAGCTGGCCGAAAAGCTCGTCAAGGTCAGTCAGGTTTATTGAAGACCTCACCCCCACGCCTTACAACGCCGTCACTCGTACAAGAATCGTGAAGTTTTCAGTATCAGCGACTTGTGAAAGTGTAACCTACAGGTTACTATCAAGTCGTGTAACCCATAGGTTACTTCTGGAATTCATCTCATTGCGAGGTTGTTATGGCTATTCAGCAAATGGAACTGGCGGATAAGTTGACGTTGCGACGTGCTCGAGTTTCCATCGTCTTAGGTGTTCTGTTTATTACAAGTATGGCAACGAGCCTTAACATCGACATCGGCGACAGTCGCGCGGCCACAATCCAATCCGTTGCCTGGATCGTGTGGGCGATGGCCTTACTCATACTGGTCGCCTTGGGAGGAGGCTGGTTCCGAAATCCATTTGTTCGATCGATGATGAATGATGATTCCACAATTGAAAATCGTCGGTCAGCATTGATCACTGGATACTGGGCGATTGTTCTGTGCGCGTTCGTGCTGTACGGTATTAGTCTTTTCGCTAACATATCTTCACGCGAGGCCATCCGTATCATGCTATCGGCGGCTGTTGGCGCTGCTGCGATACGATTTGGCACACTTGAGCGACGAGCCTTGAAAAATGCCTGAACGACTTCAAA
>JBGSVC010000140.1:0-20241 GCA_041753175.1 Planctomycetaceae bacterium | reverse complement strand
AGCCAGTTCGAGACAGACGCCTCCCACTGTGAGGTGAATCGGCCTGACTGGATCGTGCGCACCAGGAGACGCAGATTGAGCCAGGGATTCAGAAAGTTCCAGAAGCGACTACCGGCAGCGATAGCGATTGTGAGGTGGACTGCGATCACCAGATGCATGACGACCGAAATGAGTTTCAGGTTTGAAGCGTACGCTGAGTGGGGTTCCAGAAGGATGGCATCGTGAGCCAGTCCTCCGATAAGTCTGGCGATGAGTAACCATCCCCAGATGAAAAGCAGCGTCAGGCCTAATCGTCCAGCCAAGTTTAGCGCTGGTAGAATGTTCTTCCAGGGTTCACGTCGAGCGATTCGGCCTTGGACGTCGATGAGGTATCCGAGTGTATAGAGGTTGGCGATTGGGATTGCTGAGATGATGGCGAGAATGACAACGAGTGAGATCAATGAGCCCAGTAAGTTCAAGAAGCGTATCAGGCGATAGCCCAAGCGCGCCATTAGTTGCATGGCGTGGGTGCCGATGTTGACGGGTGGGAATGTCGATGGGTTTGCCTGCGAGAGAATTGATTCTTGAAGGCTTGTCACTGGTCGTCTCTTGAAAATGGAGGTTTCATGGCGATGCTTGTTTGTGTCAAAGACAAGGTGCCCGTCTGAATTACTTTGAAACGCCGTTGCGGGTTTCAGAAATGTGAAACCTGAGGAAGAGAAGTGGAGTAGTTGGAAATGTCTGAGGCTGATTCTCGATTCAAAGATGGGACGGTATGCGATTTTCCCAAGTACAAAGTTTGTTGATGGCGATCTTACTGACAGCCAGTGTGTGGATGTCGGTGGGGATTCAATCGTGGACGTTGACTAAAGAGAGGGGCGAGCCTGACACAGAAGTCGCTGACCATGATGTACTCGTCGCTGCAGGCTTAGTGAATGCGTATTTTGAATCTCAATGGCGAGACTTTGGGATTTCGGTGGCGAACAAAGCAGACGACTTAACGGTATTGCGTCGGTTGTCTTTGGCGCTGCATGGCAGCATTCCGTCATTGGAAGACATTCGAGAGTTTGAAGGGGACCTGCGGCCTGGAAGGATTGAGAGGTGGACAAATCGACTCTTGGATGATCCACGTTTCGGGGCGTATTTTGCGGGACGATTCTCGCGGATCCTCGCTGGCGTGGAAAATCAGACGCTCATTATTTATCGGCAAGATCGTTTCGAACAATGGTTGGCTGAGCAGATCAATGATGATCGCCCGATTCAGGAATGGGTCTGTGAACTGATAACTCAGACGGGTTTGTGGACGGGGAAGCCGGCGACTAATTTTGTGACGGCAACTGTTCAAGAAAATGATGTTGATGAAAACCAATTAATCGGAAGAACGGTTCGGACATTTCTGGGACAGCGGATTGATTGTGCACAGTGTCATGACCATCCCTTTGATGACTGGACGCAAAAGGATTATCAGGGTTTGGCGGCGTTTTATGGGAATACGCGGTTTTCCATTTTTGGCATTTACGATGGACGAGGCGAGATTCGCCTGACGGACCCATCGACTAACGACGAAAAAGCAGTGATTCCTTCGGTGCCGTTTTGTCAGGAATTACTGCCTGAAGATGGGACGCAACGAGAGCGATTGGCGGCTTGGATCACGCATCGTGAGAATCGTCGCTTCACGCGAGCGATTGCCAATCGCGTATGGGGACTGATGTTTGGTCTGGCCTGGAGTCAAGGGGGACCGCTACATCATGAAGTCGACGATCTTCCTGATCCGCCCGATACAGACGATCTGCTGGATATTCTGGGGGATGTGTTGTTGCATGAGCAAGGGAGCGTAAAGTCGGTGATTCGAGTGATCGTCGCCTCACGGCCGTTTAATTTGTCTTCTGAAACAATTGAGACGGATTCAAAATTGATCTCCCTACAGCAGGATTATTGGGGACTGTTTCCTCTGGTGGCACTTCGTCCTGAGCAAGTGATCGGGGCGATGGTTCAATCGACGTCGCTGTCGACGATCGATCAAAACTCGCATTTGTTGACACGGACGATTCGCGTCCTCAGAGAAAATGATTTTCTCAAAGAGTATGGGGCTGCTCGTGAAAATGAGTTTTCGCCGACACTGCAGACAATTCCTCAAACGCTGTTGAAGATGAACAGTCGACTGGTTCGAGAGTTACTTGAAACGAATCCTTTCAATGCGTCAGCGAAGATTGCAAGAATGTCGACGACTGACCAATCCGCCGTTGAGAATGTGTTTCTGGTATGTCTGACGCGTCGGCCGACTGAAGAAGAGATGGAGCATTTTTTAGCAAGAGGCGAGGGAGATGATCGGAGTCGGCGTTTGACGGGTCATGAGGTTGAGGATCTGATCTGGACATGTTTTAACAGCGAAGAATTCAACTGGAATCATTGATCGAGTTAAGGCAAGTGAGGAATCGAACCATGCATTTTTCCAGACGAGAATTTTTGACAGTCTCCAGTTCATTGGGACTTACGTTTCGCTTGTCTTCGGAAGAGCAGTTGTTTGCGTTAGAAAGGGGAGGGAAGCGTGGTACGTCGTTGATCGTTGTCTGGTTGCAAGGGGGGCCGAGCCAACTGGAGACGTGGGACCCGCACGAGGGGACGAAGATCGGCGGGCCGACGAAGGCCATCAACACAGTAATCCCGGGAACAAAAATTGCCTCGGGTTATCCTCTATTGGCAGAGAGATTGAATCGACTCAATGTGATCCGATCTCTGGTTTCGAAGGAGGGGGATCATGAGCGCGCCAGTTACTATGTGAAAACGGGTTATCGTCCAGATCCGACGGTGGTGCATCCCTCGCTGGCAGCGATTCATGCAGCGAAGAGTTTATCGACGGACAGACACGATCTTCCCGCATCCATGACATTGGGAGATTCTCAGTTTCCCTCACGGGGAGCCTATCTGGGAGCCCAGTACGATGCGTTTCGAATTGTTGAGCCTGGAAATGCGATTGGGAATCTGACGCCGATGGCAGGAGCGCAGCGTCAGAAGCGACGACTGGCCGATCTGGATTTCTTGTCGCGATCATTTCGTTACAATCGCCCACAAAGTGAATCAATGACTTCGTATCAGGTTGTGACGGAGGATGCGTTGTCGATGATGAGTTCACCAGAACTGTCGGCATTTCAGATTGACCAGGAGTCAGAAGGAACACGTCAGCGTTATGGGAAGTCGCGATTTGGAAGCGGGTGTCTGGTGGCACGACGATTGGTCGAGGCAGGAGTGCGGTCGGTGGAAGTCGTGTTGGGAGGATTTGATAGTCATGCGAAGAATTTCGAAATTCATGATGCGCGGGCGATTGAACTCGATCGGGGGTTGTCGGCGCTGATGGATGATCTGATCGAACGCGATTTGTGGTCATCAACGATGGTGTTGTGTCTGGGAGAATTTGGACGCAGTCCGCAGATCAATGCACTGGATGGACGAGATCATTGGCCGACAGGATTTTCGTGTCTGGTGGGTGGGGCCGGACTGCGAGAGGGAATTGTGATAGGACAGACAGATCCGACGGGGGAGAAAAAAGACCCGGTTGATCCTGTCGCCGTTCACGATCTTTATGCAACGGTTCTTCGTCAACTGAGAATTAACCCTGAAGAAGAATTGATGACGCCGATTGGTCGTCCGCTGGCGCTGTGTGCAGGAAAGCCGATTGAGCGGTTGTTGCAGGTTTGAGTTTTTGCAGAATTGAAAAGTCTGCAAAACGATTCTTAAGAGAGTCTGGCGTGACATTGCCAGAGGCGAATGGCAGACGTTAAACTCGGGCCATGAGTACACACGTAACAACCTGGAATTCGTCCACCATTCTGATTCATGGTGTGGGACTGTTAGGGGGATCGATCGCTAAGGCGTGTCGCGCGCGCGGAGTCGGGAAGCGGATCATCGGAACCGGTCGCGACCGCGTGAAACTGGAGTCGGCGGTTAGCGCTGGATGGCTGGATGGAGGTTTTTCTGACCTGGGGCAACTCGAATCAGAGCAGATCGATTTAACCGTGATTTGTACTCCCGTTGATCGAATCACGACGGATCTTTCGCTACTGGCTCGTCACTTAAAACATTCGGGACTGATCACAGATGTGGGGAGCACCAAGGAACAGATTTGTCGGCTGGACGGGGTTCAATTGCCTGCGCATTTGACGTTTGTGGGATCGCATCCGCTGGCAGGATCAGAGAAGCAGGGCTTGGAAAATGCGCAGGCAGATTTGTTTCAAGGACGGTTGACGGTCGTGACTCCCAAAGATGAGCCAAACGAGCACGAGCGAGCGGCTATGAAGTCAGTGATTGAGTTTTGGCAAGCGATCGGTTCGAGGACGCTCTGCATGAGCCCTAAGGAACATGATGAAGCGTTGGCGAGGACAAGTCATCTTCCGCATTTAGTTTCCAGTGTTCTGGCATTTTGCGTCGATGACAATTATCACCACTTGACTGGAACTGGTTTTCGAGACACGACGCGGATCGCCGCGGGAGATCCGGCGTTATGGACGGCGATCGTCAAGGCGAATCGTCAGCCGATACTGGATGCATTGGGAGAGTATGCTCAGATGCTGGAGCTACTTACTCAGATGATTGAAAACGACGACGCTGTCCACATCAAAGATTTTCTGGCGAATGCTCAGGAGATGAGATTGAAGCTGACCTCACGCGGGGACTCGCATGAATAATCCTTTGTGATGTGGATTGTGAGATCATAGGTCACCCATGTGAAAGCCGGTGACGGAGGTGATCAGGAAAATTGTCACGATGGCCTGCATGATGAGCAGAGTCAGCCAAAGTGATCCTGATTTGGAAGGATAGCGTTTGGCGATGGACTGCCAGCCAAGTCCAGAGATCACGATCGTGCACGGATAGAAGATGATCCACAAGCGTGCGAGTTCTCCCATGTTTTTTCCTGAAATCCAGAGCAATAACAGGACGGATGCCATGATAGTGGCGTTCAACCAGGCATTATTGCGGGGATGTTTGAATAATCCGAAGATGGCGATTGTTGCTGTTGTGGTGCCGACAGCGATGATGAATTCGATCAGGTTGACGAAAAGCCATGGGAGGTAGTGACGGGTCGCGTGGTCATAGAACCGCCCGTGGTTTTGATAGTTGAGAATCCAGATTTCAACAAGATTGGTGTTATAGACCGATGCCAGAAACAGGGGGATCATGCAAAAACCGGCGATCAACCCTGCGATGGCAAGTGCGTGTTGTTTGTAAGAGGAGAGGTTTCGAAGATGGATTGCAGAAAAGCCTGCGAGCATCACAGCGATGGGAATGAAGGCCAACGTCAATAGAAATCCCAGGCAGAGGAGAGCTCCCGTGAGGACAGCGCGTACAACGATGCCCGTCGGGCGTGTCTGGGAGTATATCGTGATTCCTGCATACAGGATCAGCGCTGACAGGCATGGGTAGATGCCATCGGATTTGGGGAGGAACAAAGCCAGACTGGGAATGAGAGGCCAAAAGGCAAGTGTTCGCCAGGCGGTTTGGGGAGTAAATGAGATTCGTAACAATCCCCATAATGGCCATAAGGTTGCAGCGCATAGAAATGTCGTCAAAAGATCCGCCAACCAGAGGACAGCCCGGTCGGTTGGCGTGAGTTCGGGGAGCACCAGTTCTCCCTGCGCATTTCGGAGAGTTGACTGTTCTTTGAGGAGATCAAGTGCTTGTGTCACGTTCGTGGGTTCGACAGACATGAGGATATCTTGAATGATCTGAGATTGGCAGATCGTCAGCAACCCTCGATAAAAGAGAACCAGGCCTGGGGGATGGGTTCCCTGATGGAGATAATCTCCTTGGCGCATGGTTTCATCGTAGGACGAGAGAAATTGAGTTGTCGACAGTTGGCTTGTGCGTGCCTGCGTGAAGTAGCCCGACATGCGTGGGTAGTAGAGAATCCAGGGGCCACGGGCCAGGCCATCAATCCCTGGAATACAACTGCGCAGTGAGAGCAGAAAAAAAAACGAGATGATCACCAGAAGCGAGACGGGCAATATGCCAGATCGATCTGGGGTTGGGCCAGGAGATGGTTCAGGAGACTTAAAAAAGAAACGTTCGCCGATCCAGACGGCACAAAGAAAGAGAGCACAGATCGCGGTCGCTATAAAGAATGACCAGAGCCATGCAGGTCCTGATTGGAGGCGTTCCCAAACCCACTGCTCGGGAATTCCGAGTGGAATTGAGGTCGAGCTAACAAGGGCCACTGATCCGATCGAAAGAAGCATGGAGGTGATCAGGAGAGACCACGGAAATTTATTCGCATAGACGGGCTCAACAGGTGGAGATTCCGCTTTCGCAGTCGCAGGATTGTGCATCGGGCGAGTTTGCCCGGAAGAAGGTTTTGTCATCGTCTGTCGACTTTGATCACAACGCAGGTAATGTTGTCTTTCGATCCTCCCTGCTCTGCGGCTTTGATGACTTTCTGGGCAGCCTCCTGGGGGTCGTGTTGATTGATGAGAATATCTTTAATAGTGTCGGGCTTAGCTCCATCGGTAACTCCGTCGGAGCAAATCAACAGACAGTCGCCGGGAAGCAGTTCCATTTCACGAGAGTTTCCGGTGTTACTGCCATCGCGGGTGCCGAGGTAACGATAGAGGACATTCTTGTAACGATGAGACAGAGCTTCCTGAGGAGAGATTGTGCCCGCATCGACGAGGGCCTGGGTCAGGGAATGGTCGGTGGTCAGTTGCGAGAATTCATTGTTTCGAAGTCGATAGACGCGAGAATCACCAACGTTTCCGAAAAAACAGCGTTCGCCGATTGTGACAACGAAGGCGATCGTCGTTCCCATATTCATGAATTTGGGGTTGGATTCTCCGACAGACATGATTTCGGAATTGGCAATTTTGATTGCTTCATCGATAACGGAAATGACTTTTTCGGATTCGTCGTTTTGGAACGTCAGATGTTCGAGGAGGATTCGAGGGACAATATCGACCGCGATGGCGGAGGCTTTTTCTCCTGCACTTTGACCGCCCATCCCGTCGGCGACGATAAAAAAGCGAAAGTCATCATCGACAGTGTAGCTGTCTTCGTTATTTTCGCGGAAATTTCCAGTGATACTGAGGTGACCACATCGAATGGTCAGCGAGGAGTTCGAGGAAGCGTTCGATGGAGGTCGTGAATTCGCTTTTTGAAGGCCCACGGTTGCAGATTCGGTCGGAGGAAAAGAGAATTTTGAGTTTAAAGAATTAGGATGGGAGGAAGACGTCTGCTCCTGTGCTGACGGTGTTTGAGACGAAGCGTCAGCAGGATTTCGGGATGGTGTGGAGGGGTCGTTTTTCCCACCGAAGAATTTCCGCCACAGACTACTCATGAGGTGCATTCCACGTGTTATTGTTTATCGGCCTGGACGCCTGGAATTGCGCGTGTTGACAGTCCGCTGACAGCGGCAACGAGGTCTTCGACCCCCAGGAGGCTGGCAGTGAAATACAATTCTCCGGCTGCAAATCCGCTGTTGGCACCCCACGCCTGATTGAGGGCTTTGACGGAAGTGATGACTCGATCGAGTTTGGCACCAGAAAACTGCGACTGATAGGCGCGGATGGAATCCAGTTTTTGCTCCAGGGTGTCTGAGATATTGGCAACAATCGAACTGCTTCCCGGGGTTTGATCGCCTCCCTGACGAAAACCCAACGGGAACCAGACCAGAGATCGTACGGTATGTACGGGGAGGTCGTCGAACTGATCGTCCCATTTGGTCAGACGCGCGTAGAAGACGGCAGCGTCGGTGATTTGCATCGCTTGCCAATGGTCGGGAGAGGCGAGGGGGGTTTTGTCGTGAATACCCAGGACGACCGTTGGACGAAATCGACGGATGACCTTGGCCAACGCCACGCGTGATTCGTAACTATCAAAGAGTTTTCGGTTTGGTAAATCGAGTTGAATCCGTTCATGGACGCCAAGAATTTTGGCCGCTTGAGCGGCTTCGGCTGCTCTTTGGGCAGGTCCAGAGCTTCCGGGGGTCGGTTCGCCATCGGTCAGATCGACCATCCCCACGCGATACCCTTGTTGGACGAGTCTGGCAAGAGTTCCTCCGCATGCGATTTCCAAATCATCGGGGTGAGCGCCAACGGCGATGATATCCAGAGGTGGTGGAAGTGGAGGAGTCATGTTGATGATGGAAGATCTATTCGATGCGAGCTGTCAATAATGTAAATGGACAAATCATGAGATTACTGCTGTCACCGCGTTTTTAGAAATGACCTCTTATCGGATAGAAGACATAACTAAGGCCTGAAACCGGCGTTTATGTACTCCATCTGAGGAGGCATCGATCCGATCAGGGAAATCGGAGGTCTGCAAAAATGGCTGATCACTCTATCATAACGCAACATGGGCAATCGAAAAGCGTGAATTGTCCAGGCGATAGGGTTTCGTTTACGAAACTTTCAGAGTGTTGGCTGGCACTGATTAAGATAAATGGACAAAAAGAGTGATTTCTCATGGGGAGAAAACGAGAGTTATTCCAGTTTTTCGTCCAGTTTCGTCAGATAATTAAAGACGTCGTCGGGAGATTCGAGAGTACTCAGAGTTTCAGAGAATCCATCCATTTGAACCATCCGTCCCAATCGGGCGAGGATTCTGAGGTGAGTAGGTGTATCGCGACTGAGTACCATAAAGAACAGGTGGGACATACTGTTGCTGGCACCGCCAAAGGGGATTGAAGAGTAGGTACGCCCGAAGGCAACCAGAGACTGGCCGAGGTCGTCGGGCATGGGGTTTCTGGGGTGTGGGATGGCGATGCCTTGCCCGATCGCCGTCGGGAGAGCGTTTTCCCGATCAATAATGGCTTCAAGAACACGCGCAGGAGCCCAGACCTGCCATGTGCGTCCTGCGACTTCGAGCAGTGTTTCGAGGACGGAGCGTTTTGTACGAGCCTCGAGCGGAACGGCGATCAAATCGACGCTCATGTAGTTGGTCAGTCGAAAGATCTGGGCTTCATCCTGAGGGGCCTGGGCGACTTCGATGGCTGCGAGTTCATCGGATGAGGCGTCTGGAATTTCTTCTTCGAGCCAGCGAGTGACCTCCTGAGGATGAAACTGCCACTGGCCGTTAATTTTTCGACCCGGGATACGGCCACGTTGAACGAGTTTTTCGATCTCGCGAGCATCGCGGCCGATTTGTGCCGCCAGATCTTTGATCGTGAGCCAGGGTGTGGACATGGGGAGTAGTTGATTCCAGCCAGAGAATGTCAAAATGAAACAAGTCTTCAAAGCATAGAAGAGATCTGGCAAAGCTGCAATGAGTCGAGCAAGGTTTGGATGGCCTTCGAAACGGACATCGATCAGTGATGGCCAGAGTTATGCACTTGTCGATTACAAGACGTCGGTCCAGAATTTATTGAAGCAGTCAACACATCCGCGATAGTCGTCATTCGGCTTCATCGATAACAGGCGCGTTGCCTGACTGAGCATGATTTCGTATGGGCCTCGGTAGGCATTGTCATGAAGGAGACGGACAATTTCAGCGATGGGCATCTGCTTACGGCTTTGAAAGCACCATTTGACCGGACAGCGGCAGACATGGGGGAGGGAACTGAGTTGAACGTGGTTAATGAAGGGGGTCAATTTGGAAAGACGATCTAACAGTTGCGGTTCTTCTGAAAGATGAAAATTGCTAAACGAGAGACCGACATGTTTGGAATTAATTTTCTTAACGAGGTTGGCCATGTTTTGGAGAGAATTGATGGGGGACCAGTCTTTGGCGGATTTTGGATGCGTTGGCTGGATCGATAAATTGACTTCCAACTGACCGGCGAGGTCAACGACATCCATCACTCCGCGTTGAAATAAACGCTGCATGTGTTTGTCGAGATGATTGTTTTGTGCTCCAGTGCGGACGATCACCGATTGTGCCTGGAGTTTGGCTGCGTATTTGACCATGCCTCGTGTGTCTCTGACGGCGGCTTCATAAGAATGGCCGTGAGATCCGCTGTAGGCTCCTGACATCGACAGGCTTGAAACACGTAGTTGATAGCGATCAAGTAGCGTGATGAGATCGGGGAGACCGTTATCGAGTAATTGCAATCGCCAGAGTGCTACCGATGAGATGCCACAGCGCTGGAGTTCACGAAAAAAGGGCTCTAATTGCGGGATGGTACTGGGGTGTCGATTGACAGAAAGTTGGGGGATGAAATCATCATAACCCTGAGAGAGGCTGACGGGCTGCATTGAGCGCTGGCAATGTTTCCAGAGCTCTAGCTTATTGATAAATCCGCTCTCCTGCTGGTGAGCGGGCAATCGATTAATCACGTTTTCGGCCCTTGACTGAACTCAACCCGATGACGTTGACCCGCTGACACGAAATGAATGTTTTGAATGCTGGTAACTAATGACTAACAGATTACAAATCAAATTTAATACGGACTTTTTGAAGATGATCTGCTGTCAAAAGTAGGATTTGTAAACTGATCACTCTTGAGAAGTTGCTATCAAAGCTCTCTGACAGAGTCTGCTTTGATTGAACAAACAACCCTGTGTGTTGACAATGAATGATACGCTTCTGAGCGAGGTCTGCAATTGCTATCGAAGGATGAAACAAGGATCTTTTTTTCTTTTCAAGTCGAGCCCGAAGTCTGCTTGACAAACGTTTTTTAGAGACGTCTTATACGGTCGAAGTAAAGCATGACAGTCATGATCATATGGGATCTTCGATCCATGCCCAAACAAACGGACTTGCTGGTCGAGTGGAAGAAAATGAAGTGATGAGAGAAGATCATGGATGAAAAATGTGACGAGGATGATTATGTTCTATGAGACGGAATAACTACTGATCAGTTTAACGATGTGAACCTTTGTAAGATGATGAGGCAGGTCTGGTTGTTGGACTACCTTGAATCAATCTACTACGTTGAAAGTTTGAATTCATGCGCTGGCGAATGATGATTCTGGTTTTGGGTGTCTGTGTTTGTATGTCATTGATTCAGGTGACGTGTGAGGCGGGGGAGATTGCCAGACGCCCGAACATCGTCGTCTTTGTAGTCGATGACCTTGGAGAGATGGATATTGAGCCCAATAATCCCCAGACGTTTTATGAAACACCACACATCAAGCAGTTGGCAGCCGAGGGGATGCGTTTTACACAGGGTTACGCCGCCTGCCAGGTCTGTTCACCGACTCGATATAGTTTGATGACAGGCCGTTCGCCAGTGCGTGCAGCCTGTACGGATTGGTTTGGTGCGAATCGAGCCGAGAAATTTCAGCCTGCTGACTATGTGCCCCACATGCCTTTGAACGAGATTACGCTGGCTCAGGCCGTCAAAGAGCATGGGTATCAAACGTTCTTTTTAGGCAAATGGCATTTGGGCGAATCGGAAGAGTATTGGCCCGAAGCTCGTGGATTTGACGTGAATCTGGGAGGCTACAAGGCCGGTCATCCTGTCAGTTACTTCTCTCCTTATAAAAACCCTCGACTCAGTGATGGTCCTGATGGTGAATATTTGACAGATCGTCTGGCTGAAGAAGCCTGTGAACTGATTGCCAACCATGATGAGCAGCCGTTCTTTCTGTATTTGTGTTTTTACAACGTCCACACTCCGTTGCAGGCGCCGGCGGAACTGGTTGAGAAATATCAAGCCAAAGCGAAAGCTCTTGGTATTTCCGATGCGCAACTTAAGGACGACCAGAAGTATCTTGAAGAAGAGCAACATCACCAGACAAAAAAGCCTCGCGTCGTCCGTCAGATACAGAACCATCCTGTGTATGCGGGAATGGTTGAAAAGACCGACACAGCCGTGGGGAGAATCCTGGGTCAGTTGAAAGCCAGCGGTGTTGAGGATGATACTCTCGTGGTGTTTACCTCTGATAATGGAGGTCTTTCAACTTCGGAAGGTTCGCCAACGAGTAATGTCCCTTTTCGTGGTGGGAAAGGCTGGGGATATGAGGGTGGAATTCGAGTCCCCTGGATTATCAAATGGCCGGGTCACACTAAGCCAGGTGACGTGAACACGACTCCCATCATCAGCGCGGACCTTTATCCAACGGTGCTTGAGATTGCAGGGTTGCCTTTGAAGCCTGAGCAGCACTTGGATGGCGTTTCTTTGAAGCCGCTGTTAAATGGCCAGACAATTGATCGCCAGACGATGTTTTGGCATTACCCTCATTATGGAAATCAGGGAGGTTATCCGTGTACGGTTGTTCGATACGGAGATTTCAAGTTGCTCATCGATCTGGAGAATGGCGACTTCGAACTTTTTGATCTCAAGCAGGATCCCCAGGAGCAGAAGAATATTGCTGAAGCTCATCCTGATGTCGTTTCCGATCTGAAAAACAAGGCCATCGCGTTTTATGATCAAACGCAAGCTCGATTCCTGCAGCCGAAAAAGAATAGCGCGGAAGAACCCTGGCAACCTCGATGAGAAGACCTCACGCGGTGGCTTTGAGTTCCTGTTCGTCGGCGTGCATGGCGACGATTGCAATGCCGTAGCGGTTGGCCTTATGGACAACTTCTTCCTGATCGAGGATGATTGTTTTACCGGCTTCAATGGCCAGCACCTTTCCTCCTGCGGCATGCATCGATTCCAGAGTCTGCAAACCGATTGTGGGGACATCAAAGCGCATGTCCTGCTGTGGTTTGGCGACTTTAACGACTGTAAAACCACCTCGACGACAGAGTTCTCCTGCTCGCAGGATAGCTTTGTCTGTTCCCTCGATGGCTTCGATGGCGATGGCTGCCTGATCGTGCACGATGACAGTCTGACCGACATCTAATCGCCCCATTTCTTTGGCCAGATCCCAGCCGAAGGCGATGTCCTTGAGTTGGTTGGCGTTTGGTTTGCGATGCGTCAGAAAGCCATGTTTCACGAGAATCTCCGGGCAATAATCGAGAGCAGATCCGAAACGAATGTGGTCACGTGCAAATTCACGAATGACAGCCAGCAGGAGGGTATCGTCTTTTTTATTTTCTGAGGCATATGAAAACCACATGTGGAGCGTACGCCAATCTGGCAGAAGCCTGATGGCTCGCCACGGGTCGAAGAGAACTGTTTTTTCAATTTTCCCGGCCATGACGATGTGTGCGACGTTGTGCGATTTAAAATACTTGATGCCCCTTCCGATTCTCGCCAAAGGTCCAAAGACCAGTTGGTCGCAGCAATCAGCCAATTCCAGGCTGGCCATTCCATCGACGCCGTAGGCACAGACTTCAAATCCCTGACGCTGAGCGGCTCGGGCGAATGTGATGGGAAATCGTCCGGCACCTGCGATCAATCCCAGACGTGCTGGCGGGATGAGCACGGGTGTGGCGATGTCGGTCGCAGAAGGCTCAGGATTCAATCGTGTGGGCACGTACGCGGTTCCTGGGGTGAGGCGTCAATCAGGAAAATAAGGTAACACAGAGATTTCCGATCAAGCGGCTTTGACAATGGGTTCTGAGGAAGGAGAGTTTTGTTTCTCCAGCAATTCGATCCTGCGAGCCAGCGCTTTGAGTTGATCTCTCATTTCCGGAAGACGTTGGACAGACATGAGAATTTTCTTTTGAGTTTTTTCCGGGCCGGCTGGCTGACCGATGACGGTCTGACCATCTTCGACATCATGCATTAATCCAGAACAGGCAGAAATGCTGACCTGATTTCCGACGCGAATATGATCTTTAATACCTGATTGCCCGCCCATACGAACGTAGTCTCCGGTGGTCACAGAACCGGCCAGTCCGACCTGTGAGGCATAGACATTGTGTCGCCCGACTTGACAGTTATGAGCGACCATCACCAGATTATCGATTTTTGTTCCAGTACCGATGATGGTTTTGCCGATCATGGCGCGATCAATCGTGGTACAGGCACCGATTTCGACATCATGATCGATCTGGACAGATCCCATGTGCGGAAGTTTTTGAAATGCACCTGCTTCAAACCGATACCCAAATCCATCAGCACCAATGACGGCATGGGCGTGGATGGTGACACGATCGCCGAGAACCGATTGAGCGTAGAGGACGACATGAGGATAGAGCGTGACATCGTTTCCCAATTGACACCCGGGACCTATCGTCACACCGGGGTGCAGGACACAGCGATCTCCGATGACTGCCTGCGCGTCGATGAATACATTGGGATAGATCGTGCAATCATGTCCAATTCTGGCGGAGGGAGAGATGATGGCTCGCGGATCTATCCCGACCATGCCCGTGCGGGGTGGTTGTCGAAACTCTGTGAGCAGTTCGAGAAAACAGGCCTGTGGATTTTTGACGGGGATGAGAATGGTCTGGCAGTGGTCTTGGCTGAGCATCTCGAGTGCGGACAAGGGGACGAACGCTGCAACAGCGAGAGAGTGTTTTAATTCTTTGAGGCGGTCCAGATTTTCGGCGAACGTCAAATCCCCGTTTTGAGCCTCATCAAGTGAGGCCAGACCTGTGACGGTCAGTGAGCCATCTTCGTGGGTGGGCAAAAGTGATAACTCGTTGTGGCCAATCGGGGTCGCCGTGAAGCGGTCGATGATCTGTGTGATTGTGATGTTCATTCACGGCATCCTTTCCGGAATTTTGCGACCAGCCAGCGATATGACCG
Source organism: Planctomycetaceae bacterium (assembly GCA_041753175.1). GTDB lineage: Bacteria > Planctomycetota > Planctomycetia > Planctomycetales > Planctomycetaceae > SXPC01. The sequence continues at coordinate 5,750 of JBGSVC010000140.1, read as the reverse complement.
TCATGTCGTCAATTGACGCAGATTGTTTCAGGTACGCAATTTAGTCCAAATCATTTTTATCGATCAAGAGGAAAGCGAGTGGAAACGTCGATTGGATGCTAGAAAAAAAGAATCAAACTCTTCACAATCACATACGCGACATTTCTGATCGATGAAATTGTCGGGACCGGGGACCTTTCGATGTGAGGGCCTGGTTATCCTGAATGTCTGTGCTTCGGTTATGAACTGAAAAAGATTGATTGCGGATATTCTTCAACTGTTGAATTGTGAAAAGATGTGCGTATGAACGTTCGAGGAATACGAGGCGCGACGACTGTCACTGAGAATACAGCCAGTCAGATACAGGAAGCGACGTCGGAACTGCTCCGATCAATACTTGAAGCCAATCAGATTATTTCCCATGAGGATCTTGTGTCGTGTGTGTTTACGACCACGAGTGATTTGAATGCCTGTTTTCCTGCAGAATCGGCGCGGAGTCTGGGAATGAATGATGTGCCGCTGTTATGTACAACTGAAATTCCGGTGCCGGGATCGTTGCCGCTTTGTATTCGTATTCTGATGCATATTAACACCGACAAGTCGCTTTCAGAGATCAAGCATGTCTATCTGCGTGAGGCGAAGAAACTGCGTCCCGATATGACGGGTGCCCAGTGAGGCAAGAGGCAGTTCAGGAATGCTGTCAATTAGAAAATCGGCTATTTTTCATGATTTTCGCTGAGGATCTGTTTGAGATAATCTTGGCGTATGCGCACGTTTCTGTCGGAATAGAATAGAGATGAAGACAGCCTTCACTTTAACGTCGGTTCTCAATTTAATTTTGTCTGCCAAGGGAGGCCTGAATGGTCCACCCGTGCGACACTTTGCTTTGGTTTGGGCTCGCCGATGAGTCGGTGGCGGGATCGCTTTGCGTTTTCAGCATGAAGACGTGTCTGGCACAGTTGAGGTCTGCTGCTTCACTTCCTGTCCATTCTTCACTGTGCATTTCACATTTGCACATGGGCTTTTTCATCTGTTCTGTGGGGCTTCGTGGAGACGCCTTACGTCAACTCACTTCATTTGAAAGGATCGCGCGATGATCAATTCTCAAAGCAGCATTGCGGAATCGAATGGAACTCGTCTTGAAAATTCATATGAGCGGAGACAGCTTGAACACTCGACGCCGAAAATTCCTACAAAAAACCTGGTATTGGTCGGTCATGGACATGTTGGGAAAACGACTCTGGGAGAACTGTTGTTATTCAAGTCGGGGGTGACGAAAAAAGTTGGTTCTGTTGATCAGGGAACAAGTACTTTGGATGTCGACGATGAGGAACGACGTCATCATTTCACATTATTCTCTCACACGGCTCACTTTGATTTTCAAGGACTCAGGATCAATTTGCTTGATACGCCTGGATATCCTGACTTCCTCGGCCAGGTGATTGGACCGATGGCTGCCGTGGAAAATGCGGTGGTGGTAATTGATGCTCACAAGGGAATTGAAGTCAACACACGAAAAGTCTGGCAGGTGGCCGAACGATTGCACTTGGCGCGGTGGATTCTGATTAATAAATGCGATGTTGAGAATATGGACTATGCCTCCATGATTCAGACAGTGCAGGCCCAGTTTGGTAGTCAGTGTTTGCCACTGGTTATTCCGAATGCGACCGGCATTTCTTTTCGCTCCGTGATCGATGTGCTGGATGGGGCCGTTGATGGTGAACATGCTCAATTTGATATCGAGTCGATACGCCATCAGATTATTGACTGTGCTCTGGAAACCGATGACGACCTGATGACCCGCTATCTCAATGATGATCTGATCAGCCAGAATGAACTGCACGATGCGATTGTGTCGGCGATCGCCCAGGGGCTGCTGACGCCAATTTTCTGTGTTTCTGCAAAAAATGATGTGGGGGTTGATGAATTTCTGCAGGCGTTTTCGCGTTTTGCTCCTCATGTTGGCCAAATCAATCGTCATGGTGTCAGTGAACAGGGAGAGGACTTTTTATTAACGTTGAACGATGATGAACCACTGATGGCCCAGGTCTTCAAGACGCGAATTGATCCGTTCGTTTCCCGATTGAGCTATCTTCGAATTTATGCAGGCCGATTGACGAAAGACACATTATTGTATGATGCGCGGACTGGGCAATCTTTTAAGCCGACGCAGATTGTCGATGTGCAAGGAAGCACTTATGAGCCCATTAGCGAGGCCCGAGCAGGGGATATTGTTGCGATCGTCAAAGTGGATGATTTGCAGATCGGAGATACGATCACCGATCGTCCGCCGCATTCGTCGCTGCCTCCTATTTCCTATCCTGAGCCGATGATTCGTCTGGCTGTTGAACCCAAGAGCCGAGCCGATCAACAAAAGATCTCAAATAGTCTGCATAAGATTGAACAGGAAGATCCCACTTTTGTTGTTTCGCGTGACGAACAGACACATGAGATCGTCATCAGCGGGATGAGTGAATATCACTTGAGTCTGGTGGAGGAACGCCTGCGGGAACGCGAGAAAGTCGGGATCGTGACCCATTTGCCCAAGATCCCTTATCACGAAACGCTCAGTGTCTCTGTTGAAGGGAGCTATCGTCACAAGAAGCAGTCGGGAGGATCTGGCCAGTTTGCAGAGGTCCACATGAAAATCTCTCCGTTGCCAGTCGGCATCGAACCATCCAGCTACTTTCATCACGAACGATTCCCGCATTTGCGCCGCTATGAATACGACCCTCAAAGAAATTATGCATTTGTGGATCGGGTGAGTGGGGGGAGCATTCCCAACCAGTATTTGCCAGCCATTGAAAAAGGGGTTGAAGAAAAACTTGCAGAAGGGGTCGTGGCTGGGTGTCCCATTCAGGATCTCTGTGTGGAAGTCTATTTCGGAAAAGATCATCCCGTTGATAGCAACGAAGCGGCTTTTCGAATCGCTGCCAGAAACTGCTTCAAAGAATTGTTTGAAGCAGCCGGGCCAATGCTTCTGGAACCGATTGTGCGCATCGAGATTCTGGTTCCCGATGAGTATCTGGGCGAAATCAGTGGCGATTTGAACTCACGACGCGGACGTATTGAGAAAATGCTGCCCGAGATCGGGGGATATCATCTTGTGACAGCCAGTGTTCCCCTGTCAGGCGTGATGACCTATTCGAGAATACTCTCTGGCATGACAGGTGGTCGGGGCTCTTACACGTTGGAACTCAGTCACTATGAACCTGTGCCGCTTCAGGAGCAAAAACGCATTATTAAGGGTGAGAGAGCTTAAATATCTTGAGTGCTGAATGTGATTGTCAGCCGGTTGATTTTCGAGAGGATGTTATGCGTTTGGAGTATCGATGACGGCGTTTGGTTGTTGATGCCCATTGATTCCCAAATTGCTGCCGCCCGGGCCCTTTATGAGTGCGTCGTCTGCTCCATTAGCGTTTATTGAACACCTGATTGTTCTCGCGAGACCAGGTCAGAGTGGCATCAGAAGCAACTTTGTCTGTCAGTTCCTGAAAGGGGGTGCCGATTTCTTCCTGCCAGTCTGTGACTTCAAGAATGGGGTTGTTGAAATAGTTTTCGGGAAGAACAGGTTTCAGGGCATGCTCATACTCTTTGATCAACACCTTGTTGGCATCGGGAACTTGAATGAGTTGTTCACAGCGGTCTTTGCGGGAGATATAGTGAGCCAGATGTTCGACTTCGAACTGCTGGTCGGGGGAGAGGTTGGCAAAGGGGCGATTATCCTTTTCCAGGCGTGCAATGCGATCATCGGAGCGTTTAAGATTCAATCGATGATCATAGGCAGGATTGACTTTTGTACTGGCGATAGAAACTCCCAGACAGCGCACCAGTCCCAAAAATTGATCAATCCGGATGCGTTCTCGTGTGAGAGTTTTTTGCAAATGACGACTTTTCTCAAAACGACGAGCCAGTCGATCAAGATCCCACAGTTTGACAATCTTATCCTGTTCTTCACGCATCAAGGATGCAATTGACAACGTCCGATTAGACTCCCAGTCAGGGATCGGTGCGAAAATTGGAGGCAGCGCTTCGAGTTGGTCAGGTTGGAACGTTTCTAAGATGCGAACGACCAGACTCAGGTCATTAATGGTTAAGGTCTCATCAATGCGCTTGACCTCGAAGAACGTCACATCTGGTTCTCGGCACCCATATTGACAGAAGATCCCCAGCATCAGCACAAAGATTAACGAATTTTTAGTGAACCTTGGAAGCATAGCGAGTCATCCTGCGACGTCGATTAGCATTTCGTCGAGGCGCAACGTCTCAACTGGAGTACTATTGCTAAGATCGACCTTCTCGCCCGAACGTAAATCAGAAGTCGGGTCTGAGTCCTACACTTTGCCGAATCGTCACGATCCCCAGAGTTTGACTGTCTGTAAACGCTGACTTGCTGACAGCGCTGACTTGTTCAAAACTTTTCGGCAGCCGGGGGCAGGGTAAACGCTTCTGTGGCATCGTCATGAGAGACTACTGGTTCTCCAGGCCCTAAAAAGACTTTGTACTTGACCCGCGCGAAGGCAATTTCGTCGCCTGGGAGCAAGGCACCCCTGAGTATGCGTTGATTATTAACTTTCGTTCCGTTGGTACTTCCAAGGTCGCGAATGAAAAGCAGCCCATCGGTTTTGGTGATTACGCAGTGGAGTTTGGAGATACTGTTGTGTTCAATGATTATGTCACACAGGCCTTTTTTGCGTCCCAGGATCGACAGATCGCGCGCGATCACAATCGGAGAACCTCCGTTGAGAGGTATCAATTTCGCTTGCATGACAAATGTCTTCCTGAACGAAACTCGGTCATCTTGTATAGGTCGTGAGTCGCGATTGGATCAACGCGAATGGGAAATGAACAGTGGATCAACATCAGTTCTTGAGTTGAAACGATTTAGAGACTGTCAATTCAACACGTTGCGATAAGTCAGAATAAAAACGCCATGAATCTATTCTGCAAAAGATCAATTGCCAGGGTCAAGGCGTAGATGCTCGATTGATCAGGAAGTTAGTAATTTCCTGATCAAGGAGAGGGTAGTCGTGGGGCTTGAAAGTTCGCAGAGGCGTTGCTACTGTCTGGAAACAGGCTGCGTGGAAAATCTGTGAGCAACAGCACACAGCAGGGGCAGTTGCTAAAACGGAGCTTGATATTCAGGTTCCAATCAGCAATCTGAGACGAGTTTCCTGCAGTCATGTATGGCTGTTGAATCGAGAATTCAGGCTAATTGTCAATTTTATAGTCGACTTTCAGCTTGATGGTGGACTCATTTTGGGTCACACGTTGCTGATAAGTTAGTGTAATTGACGCCCTCCCAGACAACTTTTAGGCGCTGTCTGAGATCGGCACAACTTTGCGTCAAACTTTGGTCATTTGAAAAGTAGGAACAGCAGGACATGGCAAATCACAAGTACGTTTATTTCTTTGGTGCAGGTAAGGCCGATGGCGACGCAACAATGAAAAACCTTCTGGGAGGGAAGGGGGCAAACCTGGCAGAAATGAACAAGATCGGTCTTCCGGTCCCTGCTGGTTTAACAATCACGACTGAAGTGTGTACCTATTTTTATGACAACAAACGGACATATCCTCCTGAACTGACCAAGCAGGTAGAAGACAATATTGCCGCCATTGGCAAGGCGATGGGCAAGGAATTCGGCAGCAAGACAAATCCATTGCTGTTGTCATGTCGCTCTGGTGCTCGCGAATCAATGCCGGGGATGATGGATACGGTTTTGAATATCGGGATGAATGACGAGACTGTGGAAATTATGTCCAAAGTCAGT
>JBGSVC010000139.1:0-1630 GCA_041753175.1 Planctomycetaceae bacterium | reverse complement strand
CGCAAACTGCGATTGATCTCCATGCCGGCTTGCTGAGTCAAATGGAAGGCCCAGGAAAACCTCGCGATCGCAAATGATCTTAAACACGAACCAACCACGGGGATCTTAAGCAGGATCCCGTCTAAATATTTCTGACCTTCCAGAGAACTGGAGATAACCTTCCAAACGAAAAACAATGCCAACGCCCCGCCAAATGTCATCGCAAACCAGATCATCGCCCCGCGCGCCCCGACCAATCCCCAACCGAGCACATCAATGGGTGCATCGCCTCGCGATTCTGCAATCCAGCCTAATAGAAAAATCAACCCCCCAATGATAAAGACCGCGGCAATCAATTGCACAATCGGCTAGGTGATTTGCTGGATGAAATTACTTCTCAGGCGCAGGTTGTTTTCATAATGATCTGCCAGAGCCTGCAACACTTCCGGCAGGCTTCCCGTCTGCTCAGCGACGTCCACCATATCGAGAACCAGATCGGGAAAGACTTCCTGCTTTTTCATCGCCGAGGAAATATCTGATCCTCGTTTGATCTCTTCGACGACCCCGGCGAGCGCCGTTTTGGTTCGGGTGTCAAAGCTTTTACTACTGGCAATTTCGAACGCCCGTTGAATCGCGACGCCGGAAAACAGCATCGTCTGCAAATTGCGAAAGGCATTCGCCATCGATTTCATGGGGAGTGTTTGAGAGAAGATCACAAATCACAATTCCGTTTCGCTGGACAGAGCCACAATCATATGGGCTGATGAATTTACAGGGATGTTATTCTTTTAATGCGCCGGGTCTGAGCGTTTTTGATTTGTTGAAAACAGATATAAAGTCGATTCTCAACAGACTCACTGGGGCTGTTTCGGACATCAGAAATCTCGTGTGTTCGCCCACTGATCGTTTCGCGAATTTGACTCGGGACGTTCAAGTATCCTCACTGGCGTCATCATAGCTGTGTGCGTTTCCAATTAGCAAGACGCCCCACGATTTGCGGTGGTTTTTTCATCTGTCACGATTCAGCATCGTTGCTAACGTGAGGGGAAAAGTACGCTGTGAGAAATTCTCAAGCCTTGATGGGAGATGGATTGGCTGTCAGGCTTTGCAGGTGTCTGTGAGGGAGTTCCGGACGTCCTCGCAGATTGGCTTTCCGCTTGAAGATATCCGGTGTTGGCGATATGGCGGTCTTGAAACGTGACCGGCGGTGCCGATGGTGACTGCTCTGGAGATGGAGGGCTAACTTTAGAAGGAGGTGGAAATACGGGATCACCTTGCAAACCTTGTGAACCGGGAATCTGATTCGGATTCTTAGGATCAAGATTCAAAGGGATACGCGGCTCAAGAGGAGTTTCCCCTTGCAACGGAAGCGGGTCTGGTCTGGTTTTCTCCTGGATATTTCCCGGCAGGAGTTTCAACCAGGAATCTTCCTCCGGGAGAGTCGGAAACTGCTCCCAACTCTCGTCCTCCTGTGTGTCAGGGAGCATCGGTGCGGGTGGCAGTGGGAGCGTAAATCCATGAGGATCAATCAAGGGATCTTCAAGACTCGGCGGACTTTGAGGAGGAGTCGGGAGCAGCATTGTGTTTGATGAAGACGTCGAATTGGCAGAAGGGTCTGTTGTCAGTTTCCAGTTCTGTTCGGCCAGCATCG
>JBGSVC010000138.1:0-3124 GCA_041753175.1 Planctomycetaceae bacterium | reverse complement strand
TGCTAGAACTCTCCGGAGCTATTTCATAGAGAGTTGAAATTAAGCTGCTCGTTGAAAACGACGTCGTATCGGTTTTCAACCATCCAAAAATACCTGAAGACGGGAGTTATTGATCGCACGTATTGATTAAGATAGACCGGTTGATTAAGCATCTACAATTAATTCCTGGCTCTGCATGAACCAGTGCAGCAGTTAGAAAAAGTAAACATCAAGAGCGAGAAGGCGCCCGGCATCCGTGCCTGCGACATCCATCCGTGGGGATTCAAGGGGATCGAGGATGGTGATGACTGAGTTGTCGCTGCGTCTTCTACGCTCTTGATGAATTCTCCTGATATTAGGCAGCCCGGTTGAACTCCAGGGCATCAAGTGTTTCGTAGGCGTTCTCTGCAAAACGTGAGGAACGCTCAATTAATTCGTGAGATCTTTGAATAAGCCGTTGAACTGCGGCATGTCGGTTTTCAGCGTTTCCAGCCAGGCATCCGGTGACCAGATCTCTAAACAGATCACCGCTCCCACCAGGACGACTTCGCGAGACGCCGGCATCGCCAGTAGATCTCGAAAACTCTCTGGCAATAGCAAGCGTGTTTTCTGAGCAAGTTTCAGTGACGTCTGGCGTGTCGAAAGCATTCGACCGAGTTGTTGAACATCGCTCCATCGCTGTTCCATCCTTCCTTTGTCGATTTTCTGCTTGAGCAGTTCGATTCCCTCGTCGAGTCGTTGTTGCCAGAGATCTGCTTTCCACAAACTCAAGCATCCATAACGCTCCTTGACCAGGATCGAATTTCCGTCACCGTCCATCACCTGTTCGGCGAGTTCTTCAGGAATGGTCAGACGAAACCGTTCATCTACGGTCCGTCGATATTCCCCGGTGATAAAAGTCTGAGTGGGCATCGAGAGGCATCGCGTTCAGGGATCAAAGACATCCTTGTTGGAACATGACTCCGTTACTCCCAAAGACATTCCAGCCTTATCTGTGATCATTTTCAAACACAGGGCTGAACGGAACAGCCGAACTATAATGGGTAAATTTTACACATGCAATCCTATTATGATTTAATTTTGGGTAATAATTACACATTCGCCAATTTTGATTTCAGTTTCTGGCCACCGTCCCTCCCTAACAGTCGGCTCTCATTGCTGTTGGAACACCTTTGGCGCGTTGGCTACCTGGTCTTTTTTGTGAAACGGATGTCGTAAAAAGTCTGTTTTCTAACAAAACACGACCGCTCGATTGTTCCTGTCCGTTGCTTGGTTATGATGGGCTTTTGGTTTCCAGTGTTGTTGTTTTCTCTCCGATGGGAAAACAGCCACTTGCCGACTTTTCTTTTCGTTCCCACAGGACTGATAGTGAGCAATCAACATTCCGGTTCAGGGCCTCGTGTCCTCCCTTTTCAAGCTCCTCAAGGTGATCTTGCGATCCTTCATGGGACAGCGAACCCCCAACTGGCCGGAGCCATCGCTCGCCAGCTTGGTGTCCCATTAACGCCCACAGAGACGCTCATCTTTTCCGATGGCAACGTGTTTACTCGTGTCCTGGAAAATGTTCGGGGTAAAGATTGTTACATCGTTCAGGGTGTGCATCACCCCGTCAACGACAACTTCATGGAACTGTTATTCTGGATTGACGCTCTCAAGCGGGCTTCAGCACAAAACGTCACCGCTGTGGTCCCCTTTTTCAGCTACGCAAAAGGGGATAAAAAAGATGAACCGCGTGTTTCCATTCGCGCCCGTGTTTGTGCAGATGCGATAGAAGCCGCCGGCGCTGATCGCTGCTTGATGATGGATCTGCACTCACCGCAAATCCAGGGCTTTTTCCGTGTTCCGGTCGATCACTTATATGGACGTTTTGTAATTTGCGACGCTGTCCGAAAGCATGGAATCGATGATGTCGTTGTCTGTGCACCCGATGTCGGCTTTGCCAAGGGGGCTGCTGCCTATGCCAAAATCCTCAATGCACCCGTTGTGATCGGAAACAAGCATCGAAAAGATCATTCTGAATCTGCGGAAATCTTTGAGGTGATTGGAGAAGTTGCCGGTAAGAATGCATTGATCGTCGATGACTTTACCATTTCTGGCGGAACCCTGATTGCCATGGCCAACGCATTAAAACACCGGGGCGCCGAACATATTTACGCCGCTGTCTCCCACGCAGCCCTGGCTCCCGGGACAGCTCAAAAAATTGAAGACTCCATCATCTCCAAGTTGTTTGTAACCAATTCGATCGAACCGATTGACGAGCTCAAGCACGGCAAAATTGAAGTCGTCTCTGTCGCGAGTCTATTTGCCTCAGCGATCCGCTCAATCCATGATCGCACGAGCGTGAGTATGCTCTTTCCCGAGGGGCCGGGAAAGGGGTTTTAAGCCGGCACGTTTGTCATCGATTGGTCAAGTGTTGATGCCTCAGTCCGACATTCCGGATAGCATCACTTGGACAAATGCCGCCCGACTTCGCATGGTCTTGTCTTGAACGCATCGACAAGCGGTATGTGTTGATTGATCGGTGAACCTGTCTTTTCCCCTTTGGCGTGTTGAGGACTGCCTACTGAGACTCAAACGTAAGGCAACCAGCCATCTAGCTTTCGAGCCTGTGGGAATTCGGATAGAGTTGAAATCTCGATCAATACTCACTTTTCCCTCTTCAACTTGAGCAACACAACGCATGTCCAATGCCCCGAAACTGACGCCCATGATGGAGCGTTATCTGGAAGTCAAGGCGGAACATCCTGAAGCCATATTACTGTTTCGCATGGGGGATTTTTACGAGCTGTTTTATGAGGATGCATCCGTTGCAGCAAAAATTCTGGGACTGACGCTGACGAGTCGCGACAAAGGGAGCAGTAACCCCGTTCCGATGGCAGGTTTCCCCTATCATGCCCTCGAAGGTTATCTGCAAAAATTGATCCGTGCCGGGAAACGTGCAGCGATCTGCGATCAGGTCGAAGATCCCAAAACCGCCAAAGGTATGGTGAGAAGGGAAGTGACGCGTGTCGTGACGCCGGGCACTCTGACTGATGACTCGTTGCTTGAACCCAAACAGCGCAACTTCCTTGCCTGTGTGTCAATGGATTCAGATTCCTGCGGTCTGGCCTGGCTCGATGTTTCAACCGGTGAGTTCTGGTGCATG
>JBGSVC010000137.1:0-15293 GCA_041753175.1 Planctomycetaceae bacterium | reverse complement strand
TTACGAAACGCAGCCGACCAAGGACTGCTCAAGCAACCCGATGTCTTGTTAGACCATGCCGAACGCTTACTCGATAGTCCCGAGTGTGATCTGTTCGTGGCCTCTTTTTTAGATCACTGGCTCGATTTGCGTAAATCGAATGCTGCCGCTCCTGATCCACTCTTGTATGCCGATTATTATCTGGATGACCTTCTGAATGAATCTGGAGTTGAAGAAAGTCGTGCCTATTTCAAAGAGCTGATTGAACAAGATCTGCCGGCTAAATATATCGTGGACTCCGATTTTGTCATGATCAATGAAAAGCTTTCCGAACATTATGGTCTTCCGCCGGTTGAAGGTGTTCAGATGCGAAAAGTGAAGCTTCCCGATGATTGTGTACGCGGTGGATTTTTAACTCAGTCCAGTGTTCTTAAAGTAACCGCCAACGGGATTTCGACCTCTCCGATCATCCGGGGAGCCTGGATCATGGATCGAATTCTTGGTCAGCCACCCTTGCCCCCTCCTCCTGCGGTGCCTGCCGTTGAACCGGATATTCGAGGAGCAACGACCATTCGCGAGCAATTGGAAAAGCATCGAAATACCGAAACGTGTGCAGTCTGTCACAACGATATTGATCCTCCCGGATTTGCCTTGGAATGTTTTGACGTCATGGGTGGTTGGCGTGATCGATACCGTGCAACTGCAACTCCTGAAACTGCAGAACAAACGATAGGGCATGGAGGTCAACGGGTGTTGCACAAGTTCGCTTTGCCAGTAGAGACCCATGGACAACTTTCTGACGGTCGAAGTTTTGCCGATATTCGAGAATTCAAAAATCTTCTCCTCGACGACCAACGGCAATTGGCCAGAAATCTGGTTCAACAACTGTCGATTTACGCAACTGGCGCTCCGGTCCGCATGAGCGATGACGAAGAGATTGAAGCAATTCTTGACCGCAGCACACATTCAAATTTTGGTATTCGCACACTGATTCGAGAACTGATTGTCAGCGACCTGTTTCGAAAAAAATGAACAACGGGCACTGACCCTCTGTTCGATCCAACTAACATCAAAAGTGAGATCGTCATGTCCCTCTCAAAAAATTGGAGTCGTCGTCGTTTATTGCGTGCAGCAGGCGTAACGCTGGCGTTACCTTGGTTGGAATCTCTTGGACCTGTCCAAGGTCGCTCAGTCAATTCAACAGCCACAAGTCTGGATTCAAAACCGCGTCGTATCGTTGGTATCTGCGATAATATTGGAGTCCTCCCTCAAAACTTTTTTCCTGAGGAGACCGGACGTGATTATCAGCTATCTCCCTATCTGAAAATCCTGGAGCAACATCGCCACGACTTTACAGTCTTTACCGGGGTCTCACATCCTGACGTCGACGCCGGTCATCCGGCAGACGTCTGCTTTTTAAGTGCCGCCCCTCACCCCGGGAGCAGTGGCTTTCGAAATTCCATCTCCTTGGATCAATATGCTGCAGAGCGCGTTGGCCATCTGACACGCTTTCCCTCATTAACGCTTGGTGTCAATGTTAAGGAAGGGGTGCGCAGCCTCTCGATTACTCGCTCGGGAGCGATGATTCCCTGTGAAAATAAGGCGTCTGAGCTTTTTCGAAAACTCTTTGTACAAGGCTCTCCGGAACAAATCTCACAGCAGCTTGTCAAACTACAACGTGGAGAAAGCATTCTGGATGCCATCGCTGGACAGGCTCAATCACTTGATCGTATCTCCAATATTCGAGACCGAGATCGCATCGACCAATATTTTACCAGCGTCCGAGATCTCGAAAACCGCATGCTAATGTCCCGCGCCTGGGAAGACATACCTCGTCCTCACGTCAATCAGTCTCAACCGGTCGATCCACCACGTCGTGAAGATTATATGACAAGTGTCAAGCTCATGTATGACATGACTCGTCTGGCATTGGAGACTGATTCAACGCGTTGTATTTCACTGATGCTCGACAGCATGAGTTCTCCGGCCATTGAATTTGGAGACAAAAAGTTCACAGACTCTTATCACTACATGTCGCATCACGGTCGATCTGAAAAGAAGTTGGAACTTCTTCAGGCTTCCGATGAAATGCATATGCGACTTCTGAACGATTTATTGTCCGGTCTGAAATCCGTCAACGAAGGCGAAGAAACTCTTTTAGACCGAACCATGCTCGTTTACGGTTCCAATATGAACAGCGCCAATACTCATGCGACCACAAATTTGCCCATCCTCTTTGCAGGGGGTGGTTTTCGACATGGTCAACACCTGAAATTTGACACCGACCATAACTACCCGCTGCCCAACCTCTTTGTCTCGATGCTACAACGCATGGGAATCGAGACTGATAAATTTGCCTCTGCCACCGGCACGATGCGTGGTTTAGAGATGACTTGATGGCCGATCAGGAAATTCTTCTGTCATGACAATTCTTCTTTCAAGACACTGTTAGAAAGCCGCTCCATGTCTCATGTTTGTCAATTATTGGCCTGCTGTGGTGTGTTACTTGTTTTAGTGGCGGATAACGATGCCTGTGCGCAAACGTCACCGGCCACGAGCGATCAAGTTTTCTCAACCGACTGCCAGTCAGATCTGGCTCACAAGCAGACGTTTGCCCCTGAAGATCAGGTCCGAAAAGAGATCGAGCAAAATGAGCAACATCTTGTCGCATGGGTGATGGCAGGTGACCGCGACAAACTGAATGGACTTTTGGCAGAAAGTATGAGCTATGTCCATGAGAATGGACAAATCAGTACCAGACAGGAGTTTTTTGATGACTATCTTTCGAAAGGCTATGTCGAAGCCAAACTGGAACCCAAAGAAGAAATGCGGCAATTTGGTTGTACAGTCACGACGGTGAGTCGAGGTTACTTCCGTCTAAAAGGAGAGGCCGAATATCCTCGAACTGCCGTCACTCATATCTGGGTGAAAAACAGCCTGGGGCGTTGGGTTTTGGTTCATCGCCATGAATCGCATAAAGGGCCCGTCATTGGAGCTCAACTTCCTCAATCAGGAGGAGTCAGCAAAATCAATCAGGTCGGTGTAGCCCCCTCAGACGAGATCAGTGCCACAATTTTATCCAATGAAGCAAGCTGGCAAAAAGCGATGGTGGACAATGATGCCCAGACGATGGATCGACTCTTGTGCGATTCCTTGCAATACGTGCATGTGACGGATCATACGAGTACAAAACCAGATTTTATGTACGAACTCTCAACCGGATTTGATGAAACCGATTTTGTGGACACGACGCTCAGACAATATGGAAACACCGTGATTGCATTGCACAATGCTCACTACAAACACACAGGCAAGCCGGATCAGTCGCGTTCACAGGCGATGCATTGCTGGGTTAAATTTGGTGACGAGTGGAAAATTGTCTCTCGACACTCGGCAAGGTTCCTGCCTTATTGATGAGCCACATCATGGGGTTTGGCGTCTTCTAATAGCTTGTTGTCGATCAGCCAGTCTCTCATTTGTGAAGGCCACGCCGCGGGTGCGCCAGTGTTTCCATGTCGATAGCCAAACCCGTGGACGCCGCTGGAATAAATATGAAGTTCGGCTGGAACGCCCGCGGCTTTGTATTTCAAATACAACTCCGCCATCCCTAACGCGATGTCATCCCGATCCTGTGCGCCCAACGCGATGAACGCCGGAGGCATCCCAGCAGTCACACTCATTCGCTCCGAACGTCCTGGATAAATCAGCACCTGATAATCAGGCCGTGAGCTTTCCCGCTCCACAAGATCCGTCGCTTCAGAATCGCCTGGATCAGAATTCATGGCTGACAACGCTGCCAGTTCTCCACCGGCAGAAAAGCCAACGACGCCCAGACGATCGGGATTGATCTGCCAGTGATCAGCTTGTGAGCGAACCAATCGAATCGCACGACGCAGGTCGGCCATCGCATGCCCATCGACGGTGTAAATCGAATTGTTCGTTTTGGCAAGACGATACTTTAAGACGAAAGCTGCGATGCCATGTTCGGCGAACCACTCGGCTAAGTCTGTTCCTTCATGACCCAGACAAAGCGTTTTGTGTCCTCCTCCGGGAATAACGATAATCGATGTTCCAGTGGCGGTCTCGGGTGAGGGCAGAAAGGGGGTGATGGTTGGGGTATGGACATTGGTCACATTCATTTGACCCGGTCGAGACGTGACCACCTCTGCTTCGTGAGTATGCCCTTCCGATCCTGGAGCAATCCCCGGCCATACCGGAATTGGTTCGGCACCCCACGCCCATGTAGGGAGTGACACCATGAATGCCAACAGAGCACTCCGACACAAAACAAAATTAGAATTGTCAATAATGCTCATCTTGGAATCCTGTCTTCTATTTTAACGACACAGACCAGCTTTTTGACCAGATATTACTGACATGAAGTGCTATCATGAGCAATATCACGCCTGTTATCAACTCATCTACAAGTGTAGGGGGTGGCCATGGGCAACCGCAACGTCATCCTTTCATAATCAGAGCAAACCACTCAATAAATCGTGTCTTGACCTCGACTCTGATGATTCTGCGATGAAGACAACCTCGAAAATAACGGAATGCGTTCATGTTCAAAACGACGATCAATCCTCTCATGGCTGCTGTCTGCGACTCACAAGTGGAACGTTTCCTGAGTTTCACAAAGACCGTGGTCTTCCTGGCTTCAGTCCTGACGCTTGTGATGTTTCTTATGGAAACGTCAATCGCCAATGCTCAGGAACCAACACCATCATCCAGTTCCCGCAGACCAAATATCATCTTCCTGTTCGCAGACGACCAGCCTGCGAATTGTCTGGGGATCATGGGGAATAAAGCCATTCAAACTCCCCACACCGATGCACTGGGTCAGAACGGCGTCGTCTTTCAAAATGCCTTCGTGACAACGGCGATTTGTTGTTCCAATCGTGCCTGCTTATTGACGGGGCAGCATATGTATCGACACGGCATCGAAGATTTTAAAGAACCGTTGTCGAGTGAGGCGTTCGATCAGACCTATCCTGCATTGCTGCGTCAGTCAGGCTACCGCGTGGGTTTTATGGGAAAATATGCGATCGGGAATCCCTCCGTCTCAAAAGATCTTTCCTTGCCATCCCATAAATTTGACGACTGGTATGGCTTTTCACAAAGCATTGAATACAAGCAGGAAATCGATGGACAGCCACGATATCTGACAGAAGTTATGACCAAAAGAGCCATCAGCTTTCTTCGCAGTAATCCAGCGGAACAACCATTTTGTCTGGTCATCGCGTTCAAAGAACCACATGGAACATTCAATTATTTCGATCCCGATTTTCCCAATATCTATGAGGGTGTCGAACTCCCCAAGTCACCTACCTTTTCCCGGAAGGATTTTGAATCTCAGCCTGAATTCATCCAAAAGTCCCTCAACGCCGATTCTGCTCGCAAGTCGTTTGAAGATCCTGAAAAGTATCAAAATGATCTGCGCACCTTCTACCGAACAGTCACGCGTGCCGATGCCGCTGTCGGAGAGATCGTCGATGAATTGCAGCATCTCAATCTTGATGACAATACGGTTGTCATCTATTCCTCGGATCACGGTAGTTTGCTCGGAGACCACGGTCTAACGGGAAAATGGTTGATGTATGAAAACTCGATCCGAGTGCCTTTGATCATTTATGATCCCCGACTCGATCCAAAACACAATCGCAGCCAGCGTGAAGAAATCGCGCTGAGTATTGATCTGGCCCCGACCATGCTCGAACTCGCCGGAGTGGAAATCCCATCTGGAATGCAGGGACATAGTCTCGTGCCTGTGCTCAACAATCAAACAACGTCCTGGCGAGAGCATTATTACTACGAACACACCTTTCAGACTGATCCTCCACGCTCGCCCATCCCCGCCAGTGAAGGCATCCGCACTGCCCGGTGGAAATACATTCGTTATCCACAAGAAACTCCTGTTTACGAACAACTCTTTGATCTGGCTCACGACCCTCTCGAACAAACGAATTTGATTGAAGATTCGACAGCTCAAAATGTCTTGAAAGAACTCCGATCGCTGTGTGATCACGCCAAAGATGAGAATATCGCTGCAAAATAGATGACATGATTTGCTCCTGCCTGTTGGATTCATCATCATATTGTTCCAGTCTTCTGATGATTCAGGAGGCTGGCCAACATGTGCGCGACCAATCCGGAATCACATCCCGTATTGACCCTGCCTGCATGA
The DNA here is from genome assembly GCA_041753175.1 of Planctomycetaceae bacterium. Classification (GTDB taxonomy): domain Bacteria; phylum Planctomycetota; class Planctomycetia; order Planctomycetales; family Planctomycetaceae; genus SXPC01. The sequence goes on along the minus strand of JBGSVC010000137.1, from coordinate 9,130 downwards.
TCCCGGATGGTGAGAAACCCGATGTGTGACTCATCTTTCCCAACGTGCATGCACTGTTTGTGATGGAAGAGTCCAGATTAATTTGAGTTCGAGAGTTGATATGTCGTCAGTCGGACAAATCGTCGCTGAGATCTATAAGACACAGTCACGTCGAGTGTTTGCGACCCTGATTCGACTGTTAGGAGACTTTGATCTCGCCGAAGAAGCCATGCATGAAGCCTTTGCGTTGGCTGTGGAGTCTTGGGAGAGGGAGGGTGTCCCCACGAATCCTCGTGCCTGGCTGGTTTCCGTTGGTCGATTCAAAACAATTGATGCCCAGCGTCGAAAAAAACGGTTTGAATCCAAACTGGAACACCTGGCTGAGCGTCAGGAGGTGCGTGAAACAACTCTCAACCAGATCGATGAGGATGTCGTTGGTGATGATACCCTGCGGTTAATATTCACCTGCTGTCACCCCGCCCTCTCGCCCAGCGCACAAGTCGCTCTCACCTTGCGTGAAGTCTGCGGACTGACAACGGAAGAAATCGCTCGGGCGTTTCTGACGACTCCTCCGACCATTGCACAACGCATCGTGCGTGCAAAATCTAAAATCCGCGATGCGAAAATCCCCTATGAGATCCCTACAACCGAAATGATGCCCGAGCGGATTGAAGCCGTCTTATCGGTCATTTATCTGGTCTTCAATGAAGGATATACCGCATCGTCAGGAGATGCTCTGGTTCGTATCGATCTGACTGCCGAAGCCATCCGACTGGGACGAGAACTCCTCCAACTGCTCGACGACCCGGAGATTGCCGGCTTAACGGCTCTGATGTTGCTCCACGATTCGCGTCGACATGCTCGTCAAACATCTCGCGGAGAGTTGATCCTCCTGGACGATCAAGATCGGAGCTTGTGGGATCAAGACGCGATTCTGGAAGGGAGACGACTCGTCAACAGGGCGTTCGAATCAGGACAGGTGGGAATTTATTCCATCCAGGCTGCCATTGCCCTCATCCATGCAGAATCCACCGACAGCAGTCTGACTGACTGGGGTCGAATTATCGCTTATTATGACCTCCTGTTGAGGGCGACCTCCAGCCCCATTGTGGCACTCAATCGAGCGGTCGCAATCGCCATGCGAGACGGCCCGGAAAAAGGCCTGGAAATAGTTCTTCAATTGCTCAATCAGGGTGAGCTGGAAACTTACTATTTGGCCCATGCAGCCAAAGCAGATTTTCTGCGACGCTTAAATCAAGGGCAGGCTGCCGTGGAGAGTTATCAAACCGCATTGTCTTTCACCACTCAACCGGCAGAACGTCGATTCCTCGAAAAACGGCTTCAGCAACTCACCTCAGAACCTCATCGACTATAATTCTGCAAAAAAAAGTAAAGAGGATGTCGATTGAGAGTCAGCCAATTCGACCATTCTTTGAAGAGCATGTTTTCAAGGTTCAGGCCTTTCGTTGAGGAGATCGAAGATGCGTTTTGTCTGTTTAGGTTATTTCGATGCTGAAAAATTCGAGTCACACCCCATCGAAGAGCAGCAGGGCATGATGGATAAATGCTTTGACTACGACGATGAGTTGCGCCGCGGTGGGCATTTTGTGGGAGGGCAGGCCTTGCAGGGGCCGCAGTCCGCCGTGACTTTGCATCTCAAAAATGGACAGGTTCAGACGATGGATGGCCCGTTTGTGGAAACAAAAGAATACCTGGGAGGACTGTTGTTTTTAGAGGCTCGAGACCTGAACCATGCCATTGCTCTGATTTCCAAACATCCGGGACTGGCCGCAGGACCATTCGAGATTCGACCTGTTGATGAAGAAGTACAACGTTTGATCTCCCAGCGAGATGCCCTGATTCGATCCCAAACAAAGTCATGAGTCATGTAGACCCGATTCAACAGCCACTTTAGAAAGTAAAACCAATGGAAACTGCTCAACAACAACATGTCTGGTTGGAACGGTTTGTCGGAAACTGGTTGGTCGAAACCGAATGTATTATGAGCCCTGATCAACCGGCGATTATCACGATCGGCAAAGCCAGCGTGCGCATGCTTGGCCCCTATTGGATGATCATGGAAGGCGTCGGGACCACGCCCCAGGGAGAGTGGTCGAGCGTAATGACAGTTGGCTACCAAACTCGTGATCATGAGTTTCGCGGCACCTTCATCGCTTCGATGATGAGCTACCTCTGGATGTACTCAGGAGGGCTCAATGCCAACGAAAATGAATTGATTCTCGATGCAAAAGGCCCTTCAATGTCAGGTGACGGCGATGCCGAGTATCAAGATATTCTGGCTTATCACGATTCCAATTCTTTTACCTTACGCTCTCAAATCAAAACAGAGCACGGATGGGTCCAGTTTATGACCGCTCAATATCGACGCTCATGAAATCTCGACACTCATCAATCAGTTCTCTCTTTGGAAGATCACTATGAAATACCTGCTTCTCATCTACAACCAGGAAGACGTCTTTACGGAACAGCAGCGTGCCGAGTGCATGCAGGATTCTCAAAAGATCTGTCATGAACTCGATGCCAAAGGGCAATATCTTCTGGCATCACCTCTCCATCCAGTTTCTACAGCCACGAGTGTTCAAATTCGAGATGGAAAACGACTCATCACGGATGGCCCGTTTGCAGAGACGGCTGAACAACTCGGAGGATTCTATCTGATCGATGTTCCTGATCTCGATGAGGCGATCGCTATTGCCTCCCGGCTTCCTCCCGTTACGAAAGGGACAGTGGAAATCAGACCCATTTTTGAACTCGCCGGACAGCCTCTCTCACCTGCCATTTCTTCGCAGTATTCCCAGAGTCAGGCCAGCAGTTAAATGGATTGTAAGAAATGAGAGACTCTTGAGCTCTATTTTGTTCGCCAAGATCCATCGAGTCTGTCATAATGCAGAGGTGTCACTTGTACCTGTTTTCAAGGTGCCTGTTGCGACTTGAATATCGTTATCCCTCCCCACTCTCTGCTGAAAGTATCGCATTATGTGCCAAATCCGCCTGGCATCCCTCCTCGTGTGTTCTCTTGTTTTCACCCCTGCTCTGTCTGAAGCCGACGACTGGCTGAACTGGCGTGGGCCTGACCGCGCGGGAATTTCTTATGAGACCGGGCTGTTAAAATCCTGGCCAGAAGGGGGGCCGAAAAAACTCTGGACGGCATCCAATTCTGGCATGGGCTACTCTGGTTTTTCTGTGCGTGGCGAGATGCTGTATACGATGGGTTCGGAAGGCCAGACAGAATATCTCATCTGTTTTAACTCGAAGACCGGCGAGAAACTTTGGGCGACACCGGCGGGATCAACTCTGAAAAATGGCTGGGGAGACGGACCGCGTTGTACGCCCACCATCGATGGCGAGATGGTTTACGGGTTGTCCGGGGAAGGCATCCTGATCGCCGTCAACGCACAAAGTGGCGACGAATCCTGGCAGGTTGATATCAAATCCTTCGGTGGAGAAATACCACAATGGGGCTACACCGAGTCACCTCTTGTCGAGGGAACCAAGGTTGTCGTCACTCCAGGTGGAGATCAGGGAGCCATGGTCGCTCTTGATAAGATGACCGGCGAAACGATCTGGCAATCAACTGACTTCAAACAGCCCGCTCAATACTCATCAATCGTTGCCGCCGATATCAACGGCAAGCATGTGTATGTCCAACTGACAGCCAAAGAACTCGTGGGGATCGACAGTCAGTCTGGTCAGGTTGTCTGGTCATCACCGTGGAAAGGAAAGACGGCTGTCATCCCGACGCCAATTGTCAACGGCAATGATATCTACATCGCCTCCGGATATGGCGTCGGTTGCAAAATGGTTCACGTCGACGAAAACAACAATGTCACCGATGTCTACGACAACCAGAACATGAAAAATCACCACGGCGGCGTGATCCTCGTCGGCGATTATCTTTACGGCTACAGCGACGGCAGAGGCTGGTTGTGTCAGGATTTCAAAACCGGTGAAGTTGTCTGGTATGAAAGAAACGCCGACTATTCGCTTAACAAAGGTGCCGTCTCTTGTGCCGATGGCATGCTCTATCTTCAAGAGGAAAACACCGGAACGATCGTGCTCATCGAAGCCTCTTCAGAAGGCTGGAAAGAACATGGCCGCTTCGTGATGGACCCTCAGTCAGAACAACGTAGTCCCAAAGGCAAAATCTGGACACATCCTGTAATCGCCAACGGAAAACTATACGTACGAGATCAGGAATTCCTGAATTGCTACGACATCTCAGCTAACTGATTATGACTCGTTCATCGACTGTTAGCCGACCAAAGAAAAAGCCGCTTCAGTATGCTGAAGCGGCTTTTCGTTTAGACAATTTCTGACGTTAAACGTTGGTCACCAGGCCAGTGCTGTCACCCAGACGATCCAACTGAATTCCATAACGGTCGAGCATCGTCAAATAGAGATTAGTCAGCGGGACATCGTTGTTGAATTTGACATGGCGTCCTGGTTGGAATGTCCCCCCTGCTCCACCGGCGACGACGATAGGCAAATCGTTGTGGTTGTGTTTGTTCCCATCGCCGATCGCACAGCCGTAGACAATCATCGATTGATCCAAAACACTTTTGCCCCATGGGTCTTTTGTTTGTTCAAGTTTACGCAGCAAATAGGCCAGACGATCGGCATAAAAGCGATCAATTTTGGCATACAGTTCCAGTTTGTAAGGATCTTCACCATGGTGAGATAAATAGTGGTGACCTTCGGAGATCCCCAATTCCAGGAAGTTTCTTGTACTACCCTCGTGGGCCAATGCAAAGGAAGCGATCCGAGTCGAATCAGTTTCAAATGCCACCGCCAGAAGATCAAACATGATATCGATATGTTGCTGATAACTTTGCGGAATTCCTGAGGGGGCAGTCATCGACGATATGGGAAGTGGGAATCGTTCAGCATGTTCAATTTGCTGTTCAATTTCACGGACATTCGTAAAATACTGGTCCATTTTCTGCCGATCCGCATGACTGATCTGTTTGGACATCTGTCGGGCATCCTGCATCACAAAGTCCAGAATGCTCTTGCGCTCTTCAAGTCGCTTTTTCAATAGTTCACTGCGTTCTCCGGGCTTGCCACGTCCGAAAAGTTGTTCAAAGACATTTCGAGGATTAGATTCAGGGGCAATTGGAAGATCAGACGAGGCCCACGAAAGATTATATTGATAGGCGCAGCTATACCCGTTGTCGCAAAAGCCGGAATTGCGCGACTCTTCACAACTCAATTGAAGACTTGGGATGCGGGTCAGATGTCCAATCTGTTGAGCAGCAACTTGATCGACAGAGACACCATTTTGAATATTGGCTCCGGCAGTCTTCAGCGGATGGACCCCGGTCAAAAAAGCCGCATTCGCGCGGGCGTGATCGCCGGCTCCATCGCCCAATGCTGCTGCATTGTTTTGAGCAAATCCCGTAAACACCTGAAACTTATCTTTCAGCGGCTCTAGCGACGCAAACGTCTTATTGAGTTGCATCTCGTGGCCAGTCCCCGTTGGCCGCCAATGGCTGTAGTTAACACCGTTGGGGAACGTGATAAAGGCCATTCTCAGCGGCGAAGCCGTTTGAGAAGTCGCAGCAACTGCCGTTTCGGTCGCTGCTTGAAGCGACTTGAGAGAACCACTGAACGATTCCATCGCCGGCAATGCCATCAATGCGCCCACACCTTGTAGGAATCGGCGGCGATGTTTCATTGTTGATGGCAATGGATTGCTTCGGGGTGTTTTCATCTAGTTTTCCTTGTGCGTTTTTCCATACTGTGAGTCGGTCAAAATCAATTGGCAGAAACCAAGGGAGTCGGGCTCACCCGACGCATTTGAAACTGGGGCGAATGCACGATATGACCAATCATATCCTGTAGTCCATCTTGATCCTGACACAATTTGTCGACAATGGCTTCCACCGTTGGCGTGTCGGAAGGTTCCAGACCACGACCCAAGGCATAGATCATCAGCTTTTGAGTCAGGCATCGATAGAAACCGCGTTTACGAGTCCCCAATATCTCACGCAATTCAGAGACATTCGTAAATGTCTCTCCTGTCGACAATTGACCGCTGGCATCAATCGGTTCACCGTTATCTTTTTCGCGATTTTTGCCCAGCGTGTCAAAATTCTCAAAAGCCAGTCCTAGAGGATCCATTCGATCATGGCACGAAGCACATCCCGGATCCTCTCGGTGAATCGCCAATTGCTCACGCAATGTCGCCGGTTTGACACCCCCATGCTTGGCATCTTCAAGATCGGGCACCGCTGCGGGAGGAGGTGGAGGCGGCGTCCCCAGAATATTTTCCAGAATAAACTTCCCTCGCTTGACGGGAGAGGTTCGATTGGGATTGGAAGTGATCGCCAAAATGCTTCCTTGGGTCAATATCCCGCCACGCAAGTATTCTTTTGGTATCTGTACTTTTTGAAACTCGCTGCTGTCTGTCAGATCATCCAGATCATAGAAATCCGAAAGCGATTTATTCAGAAATGTATAGTCGGCGGTAATCAGTTCAATGACCGGACGATTATTGTTCAGAATGTGATCAAAGAAATGTTCTGTCTCCTGACGCATCAAGTCCCGGATGCCATAGGAAAAGGAACGATCGGATTTATAGGTCGCAGTGATATCTCGATTTTGCAACCACTGCCCTACAAAGTTTTCTGTAAGACGATGTGAGCGTTGATCCTCAATCATACGCGATACCTGCGTGTCAAGTTGGGCTCGAAGTTGCCCGCGAGAGGCTAAATCGAGAAGTTGATCATCTGGCAAACTGGACCAAAAGAAAAACGACAATCGTGACGCCAACGCAAATTCATCAATCAACTCGACTTGCTCTTCGGAAGATTCTGCCAATTCTTCACGCATCAGAAATTTTGGTGAAACGAGGATTCCTGTCAGACATTGAGCAATTGACTCAGTAAACGTCATTTCTCCTGTCGATCGAATGCGATTAAAAAGAGCCATGAGACGTTCGATCTGATCCTTAGAGGCAGGTCGTCGATAAGCCTTGGTCACGAGTCTCGTCAGGATCTCTCTGGCATAGGCCTCCTGTTCTGAGGCAGGCACGTCGAGGCCTTTGGGAAAGATCACATGATACGAGGAACCGTACACCCGAGAATCGCTATCTGTCGGTCCTTTGGCCACTAATCGATTGATATTGAGTTTCGCTTTTCGCGAGCGTCGTCTTGAGGCCGACTCTTCTTTTTCATCATCATCTTCTGAATGTTCAAGGTAACGTACAGAAAATTGATGACTACCAACGGCCAGATGTTGCGAAATGTTGATCATGCAATTCGTTTCACCAGCTTTCTCTTTGTCTGAACTGAGTTGAGTGGCAAACAAGGTCTGATCATCAAGTCGAAGTTCCAGATCGACAACTCCATAATAGGGCGAGAATGCCCCGCCAGCGGTGATCTCACAAGTCAGATTGTAATCACCTTCTTTGGCAATCTCTAAAGTCATCGGAACGATATTCCACGGAGACATCGAATCACTGTCTGTCGAACCTTTACGACTTTCAATAACCGGCAGTTTGCCAATCGTGTCGATGACGATTTTTTCGGTGATCATTTCGGCTGCTTGAAAATACTTCTCAAACAACGTTGGCGACATCGTCAATACATCGCCGATCGTGTCGAAGCCATATCCCGAATCATCAGGTGGGAAATGATCGGCTACTGAAAAATGAATGCCCGTTAAATCTTTGACGGCATAGTGATACTCTGCACGATTCAGGCGACGAATCACAACACGGCCGGGATCAGGTTGATTGGGATCCAAATGATAAATCTCAGTTGCAATCCACTCTGAAAAGGCCTTGCGCTCTTCCCAGGTAGGCTGCGGCATCGACGCTGGTGGCATCGCTTCCGTCAACACGTTATCCCACACCTTGGCCCACAGCTTCTGATCACCCATGATCTTAGAAAGTTGATCAGACTCTCCTAAAGACAGATTGCCCTCGGTGGCGCCATCGCCGTGGCAGTCGTAACAGTAGTTCGACAGAAATTTTGCACCATATGATTTTGCATCGTACGATTCAACAGGCAGGGCATCATTCGCTATTTCAGGTGACGATTGCGCAAGACTCAAATTGCTGAGTCCTAACTGCAACATCAATCCGACAGTAAGCCATCTGCCCAATAAAGATGGCGATGAGCAAGATGCGCAGCATGATATCAAATTACTATAAAAGCGATGTTGCATGAGTCAGGCCGGTAGGAGGGATTGTGAGGCAGGCGGGGATGTCGTCGACGGAATATTGTGACGACACTAAATCTTATCGTCAGCAGAGAACATAATCAAAAGAAATGAGGCGGCAATATCAAAAAACGTTTACATGAAAAAACCCTGTCTGCCCATATAATCAGACTGAATTGCGTGAAATTATGCCGCAAGTCCATTTATAGAAAAAGATTACGTGATAATCCTCAGGATGAGATGGCCAATGTGACATTTCCGGGCCCTTCCGTGAATCAATGTGGTGTTGACGCCAGATTCAAAGATTCGACATTGATTCTTCGAAATCGAATGGTCAACCTTCGTGATGAGTTGCGTCAACTCCTGTCATAGGGGCGTGGTTAAGATCGCGTGGCTGTGCGGGGGATAGCCAGAACCCGAAGCGTCTTAGAATGACGTAAAATGACGGCGTCAAAAATAAACCTAACACTGTCACTCCCAGCATTCCAAAAAAGACCGCCGTCCCCAACACTTGTCGCATTTCGTATCCAGGTCCGGTGGCAATCATGAGGGGGACCACTCCCAGAATAAATGCAAACGACGTCATCATGATGGGGCGTAATCGCAGGTGACACGCTTCTACGGCGGCATCTTTAGGAGACTTTCCTTCTTCCTCTTCCTGTTGCTTGGCAAACTCGACAATCAACACTGCATTCTTGGCGGCCAGTCCGATCAAGACAACAAAGCCAATTTGTGCAATCAGGTTGTTATCCATCCCGCGAAAGGAAATACCCCCTAAGGCAAATGGCAACGCCACCGGTGCAATCAAAATGATCGCCAGTGGCAATAACCAGCTTTCATATTCTGCAGAGTGGACGAGAAAAACAAACAGCACACACAACGGGAAAATATAAATCGCCGAGTTGCCTGCAGCCTTTTCCTGATAGGCCAGATCGGTCCATTCGATCGAGTATCCGGGTGGAAGATT
>JBGSVC010000136.1:0-1935 GCA_041753175.1 Planctomycetaceae bacterium | reverse complement strand
TCGAACACAATGACGCACTCCGAACTGATGAATTGGTTGAATCGAAAGCCATTCCCAGGGAGATGTTTTCAGGAGCAAAGTATGAAACCGCGCTTCGATTCAGGGAGTCAGCGGCTTTAGGAATGGCCGTATCGCTATCCGTGTTCGCAGCATACAGGGCTACAGGAAGGCCGCCTCAAACGGCCCAGGAAGTCTTGTCTGTACTCGCTGATCGAAACCTGTTGCCGCCCGGCGTGACAGCGGAAGGGCACTCGTTACGATCCGCTTCAAGTAGAGTTCGATTGAATTATAAGGCTTCGCCACTTTCATTTGAAGTGGTCTCGCTGCCGCTGGATGAGAATTCAGGGCCAGCGTTATTATTTCAGTTTCCACTGCCGACGAGCGGAGCGAACTCGATTATGTATTTCCAAAATCTACAGGGAGATACTCTTCCTGCGCCTTTCTGCAATGCGGAACAACTTACGACAGCCGGTTGGAAGATAAGTCATTGGAGAACTGATGATCTCGCTCTTGACGGGTCGTCGATAGCCGATTTTCGGGAACAGAATGAATGGATTAAATCAGTTGTCCCGGCAAACAAATAACCATGTTAAATCGTCAGCACATCGAGAAGCTAGACACCGCATATGGCATCCCGCGCAAAGCCAATGAGCAATATCTTCCTTCCTGTCAGGCTTTTTGGCATTGGGCTGGAGATGTCGGGCGTGGAATTTTCTTTCTGATTATCGGTCTAGTAGGAGCGTTCTTCAGTCTGCTTGCCGGCTGGCTGCTCGCAGTAACCGGATTGATGACGCTCGTTTTTTGGGCGATGGCGCTCTTGTGTCTGGCCGCCGCGCTTCTAGATGCTTACTCGTTACTCTGGGCTTACAGAGTCAGGTTGATGAGCACCGCACACGGTTCAGCGAGATGGGCAAAGGCCGCAGACCTGATTCGCTGCGGTCTCATGACTCGTATAAGAGGATTGCCAATTCCAGCCAATTCAATGCCAATTGCCAAGGCTTTCGGCGGCCGGGATATTTTTCTGCCTCGAAGTCAGTGGCTCAGACATTTTGTCATGTTCGGGCCAACGGGATCAGGCAAGTCGAAGACATTTTTTATTTCGATGATACGGGCGATTCTCAAAGAGTCTTCCTCTCTCGTATATGACCCAAAAGGAGAACTTTGTGAGCAAACAGCCTTTCTGGCAAAACGCATCTTTCGGCTGGATCTGAATGACCCATCAAAAAGCGATCGGTGGAATTTTCTACCTCAATGCCGCAACGATCCGGCTTTCGCTTGTCAGGTAGCAGGAATGATGATCGGCGTAGAAAGCCGCCGTCGGACGAATGCCGATCCGTTCTGGGGCGATGCCGAACAAATCGCCTTGACAGCGATATTGCTGCATATCGCCGAGGTATATGGCGACAAGGCTATACCGGCTTTTACGGCGGACTTTCTGCTTTCACTGGGAGACGATAACAATGGTGCTTTTGAGAAGGCAATGAACAGTTCGCCAAGTGATTACGCGAAGCAGGCTTATCTTGCATTCCGCCAAGCACCTCAACAAACGCGAGGTTCGATATTGATTGGGCTTTATAACAAACTGCGGCCATTTACGCTTTCGCCGGCCCGGATGGTTACAACCACCCCCACCGAAGAAGAAAAACGGGTCGGCTGCCGACGTATTGAATTCACCGATCTCCGCAAACCAGGGACGGCGATATATCTGGTTGTTTCAGAAGGTGCTGCCGATATTTATAAGGAATTCATTGCAACGTTTCTGGGACAAGCAGTTATGGAAATGAGGCTCGACGGGATAAACGATCCGGAACATCCTTGCTTTGTTCTGATCGATGAAGCTTACCAGCTGAATGTTTCCGAAGTTAAACGCATCTCGGGAATTGGCCGTGGACGAGGCGTCGGACTTGGGCTGGGGTATCAAGACCTTCCTCAGAT
>JBGSVC010000135.1:0-6008 GCA_041753175.1 Planctomycetaceae bacterium | reverse complement strand
ACCGGGATCAATACTCACCCGGAGTTTGGAAGTCGTGTCGCTGCCGTGCTTGCTGAGAAAACAGGGATTCCATTTTTGGAAGCTGCCAATCATTTTGAAGCCAATGCGCAGCGTGACGGTCTTGTTGAATGCCATGCACTACTGAAAACGATTGCCAATACTCTCTTCAACGTTTCCAATAACATCCGCTGGCTCGGCTCAGGACCTCGCTGCGGATTCTACGAAGTCATCCTGCCAGACCGTCAGCCGGGATCATCGATCATGCCCGGTAAGGTCAATCCGGTCTTATGCGAATCGATGATGCAGGTGACCGCTCGTGTCATTGGTAATGACCAGACGTTGACGATGTGTGGAGCGACAGGCGGACAATTTCAACTGAATATCATGATGCCCGTCATGGGTCAGACAACCCTCGAAAGCATTATGCTGCTGGCCAATTGTACCAATGCTTTCGTAGATTTGTGTGCCGAGGAAATGGAGGCCAACAAAGAAGCTTGTGAAGCCAGCGTCGAAAAATCTCTGGCCATGTGTACCAGTCTGAATCCTCACATCGGTTATGAAAAAGCCGCCAAGCTGGCCAAAGAAGCTTTTGCCAGCGGGCAGACGATTCGAGAATTATGTCGGGAGCAAAATATCCTCGATGAAAAAACGCTTAACGAAGCTCTTGATCCGATGTCGATGACGGAGCCAAAGTAACGACTCTATTAACTTGTCGTTGTTTTCCAAGACATTTGATGACATCTGTATTTCCTGACACAAAAATGGGACAGTTGGCGATCTCGCTTGCGCGCCCGTCTTGACAACACTCATTAACAAACCTCTAATAAACGCACCATGAAGTTTTGATTTATTGTCAATTGCCCACGACGGCGTCAGCGGAAAGGTTCGGAAATGACTTCCCTTCGCAAGTGCGCTCCATGCCTGTTGTCTATGTTTTCTGCGTTTTATTTCTGTGCGTCCACCTTTAGTCTTTCAATCCTCTGTGCTCAGGAATACTCCCAGGAATCTGATCCACGCAGCGAGTATCTTCAGTTTGCGATCGATCATACTGGCGATGCACAGCGTGGCGAAATCTTGTTTAACAACCAAAAGCTGACCAAATGCCTAGACTGCCACTTGATTTATGGCATGGAGAAAAGTGGGCCAAATCTCGCTGGTGTATCCGATAAATACAATTCATTAGATCTGATTCGCCAGATCTTGTATCCCAGCGAACAGATTGCACCAGGTTTCGAGCAGATAACCATACTGACCAAAGATGGCAAAGTGCGCACTGGTCGGGTTGAGCGCGCCAGTCGATTGAATACCAAACTGATTGATGCCCAGGGGAAAGAACACAATATCCGCACCAATACCATTGAAGAACAGCAAACGATGCCGACATCGTTGATGCCCGATGATCTTCAAAAAACGTTATCAAAGGAACAATTTGCTGATCTTATCGCCTATCTGGAAACACTGACTCTGGGTGTCACTAAAGGCCTTAACCAGAGTGGTCAACACGTTGAGATTCCGCACATCAACCCTCAGGTCAATTTTGTACCGATCCATCAGCCAGATCAAAAGTTCGAAACTCCAATTTGGGTTGCGCCTCTGCCGGGCACAGATTCGGATCTTGTCGTCATAGAGCATATGGCCTCGACCATCTACCGTGTCGTTCGGGATGGAAATTCTGTTGAGAAGAAGATTTTTGTCGACCTCAACGGGCAGGTTCATGTGGCACCTAATCAGGGGGTCATGTGTGTCGCTTTTCATCCTGATTTTGTGAACAACCGCAGATACTATGTTGAACATGAAGTCAGCGAAGATGCGATCGTCAAGACAACAGTCGTCGAGCGTCATGCTACCCCAGATGGATTGAGTGATGACGGAACTCCCTCAATACGTCTTCTGGAAGTCTTTCAGCCGGCCAGTAATCACAGTGGTGGATGTATCGGTTTTGGAAAAGACGGCATGCTCTATATCGGGTTTGGCGATGGTGGGCCTCAAAAAGACCCAAACGGATATTGTCAAAACCCCCGTATTTCTCATGGATCGATGCTCAGGATCGATGTCGATCATAAAGATCCCGGCCTCAACTATGCCATCCCCAAGGATAATCCCTATTGGGATCAGCATCGCCAGGATCCTTCAATTCGAGCAGAAACCTGGGCGATTGGACTTAGAGAACCATGGCGATTCAGTTTTGATTCCCTGACTGGCGAACTGTATGCAGGTGACGTCGGCCAAAACAAGTTTGAAGAAGTCAATCTCATCGAACCCGGAAAAAACTATGGCTGGAACGTCCGGGAAGCCTTTGATACGTTTTCCGAACAATACCACATTCAGGGAACCGATTTCACCAATCCACTTTTTGCTTATGAACATGGTTTGGGATTTTCAGTAACTGGTGGGTATGTCTATCGCGGTCAGAAGCATCCCTCCTATCAAGGAGTCTATATTTTTGGTGACTACAACACCCGAAAAGTCTGGGGCCTCAAACAGACGGCAGGTCAATTGGAATGCATCTATGAACTGGGCACGGCCCCACAAGGTATTGCCTCCTTTGGTCTCGATCAACAGGGTGAGATTTATCTGGTGACTTATCTTGGAACGATATATCACATTGATTTGTCTGGCACAGTTTTCCCTGGCAGCCAGCAACTTGACTCCTCGACACTTTCAAGAGTCAATCCGTAAATCTGGCCGAGACAATCGATGCCAGAGATTCTGTTGAATTCTCCCAAATCAGCATCACTCCATGTGTGTTGATTAAGCCAATAAGCTGAATCTTCGAACGCTCAATTTTCACTGGACGAGCGTGAATTCATTGGCATTCAGATAGGCCCACGCAATGTCTTCCAGCGCCTGTTGATAATTCCGGATCAACAGTTCCTCTTTAGGCGTAGCACTTTGCCGAACCGACATCAGGACTCGACGATAGGCCTGCATTTCCTTTTCAGAAGGATCTCGAGAAAGAATCCGACGTGAGATTGCTGAAATCATTTTCACATCGTCATCAGCCGTCAGTCGCCCTTGATCAAGATCTTTGGAAACTTCGCGGGTAATATGCCGGATTGTGCTATTGCTTAATGGGCCATTGATCAGTTCCAGAGCTTGAGGAATCGTGCCGTTAAGTGACGTTGTCTCCTGATTTTCATCATTTTGAGATGACCTGGAAAATTGTCGGATCCAAGTATCTCGACTGACTTCATACTCAGCAAAGGTGTTCTCATCGCTGGGATAGTTCGCCGAAAGCAGAGAACAGGAATCATAAAGCTGTTCGGCTGTCATCGGCTTCAGATACACGCGCGTGAATAATGGCGACGTGCCAGACTCTGGATGATCATCCAGATTATCTGAAGCCGTCAGCGACGAAAGTTGATAGAGCTGAGAGCGGCAGATCCATGTCATTAACCGCTTGACGTCAAAATTCGATGCGATGAACTGCTCGGTAACAAAGTTGAAAATCTGAGGATAGACCGGTGGATTGTGGCTACCCAAATCGTCAATGGGATTGACAAATCCATAGCTGAAGAAGTGAGCCCAGACTCTGTTGACGAAAGCCGAAGCCAGTTCTCTTTGACCATTCGTTTTCAAAATCTGAGCCAGTTCAACCCGACGATTGACCTGATCATCTTCTTTAACTTTAATGCCGGCATATTCGGGGAATGCAACATGCATCAACTCGTTTCGTGACTCATAAAATGTCGGACCACCCTGCTTCAGGCTGACCAGTTGAACCGGAATTGAAGGCACTAGTGATGCTGATGTCATCGACGGCGGAGACATCAATTGTTGAGACTGAGCCTGTTGAATCCGTGTCTGTTTGAAAAAGCTGTTGAGCTGCCAAAACTCATCCTGAGTCATGTTGTTGAAGGGGTGATTATGGCATTGAACACATTGCATTTGTTTGCAAAGGAACAGTCTGGCGGTCACTGCAGTCGCTGGCACTGCCTGATTATTCAAATGCGCGACAAGAAAGTTAGACGGACCATCTTCTGCAGGATTTCCTTCAGCAGCAATCAGTTCTCCGACAATCGCATCCCAATGAGGATTTTGATTGAAGCGATTGGCAAGATAATTTCGGAGCTGTGGACGATGTACCATGCGATTGGGCTGCATACCGACCAGCAGATTTGTCCAGCCTTCCGCATAATGGCGTCCGAATTGCATATCGTTGACAAGTCGATGAATAATCTGTCGACGCTTGCCGTCATCTGATGCGTCTACGAAACTGTTTAATTCACGAACCGTCGGAATACGTCCCCATAAATCCATGTAGACTCTTCGTATCCAGGTCGCATCGTCGGCTTGGGCAGTCGGCGTCAATTCCGCCGCAGCCCACTCTTCAGAGAGTTCATAATCGATTTTCTGAACGATCTCATCATCGGATAGCGAAACCAACACGGGTGCCGTTGATGAATTATCTGAGTCTTGAATATGTCGTTTCGAAGAATCGAACACAGCCGTTTTTTCAGCGATCTGAGGCTCTTGAGCCGGTTGTAACATATCTGGACGAAGCGTACTTGCCGTCTCTTCGTTTTTGTCAGGAGACTGTTGTGAAGTCGATCCATGAGATGCAATACCAGGAACTAATTGCGGTTGCTCATCAAAATCCGGAGAGACTTTTTCGGCCAATTGGTTGTCGACGACAGTTTGATCACGATGACTGGTGTTTTCAGAAATCCAGGTCCAGAATCCCAGGCAAACTGCCAGCACGAGGATGGCAGAGGTTGCGTAGCGATAAGTGGTTTGCATAACACGACGAGTAGATCGATGAGCGACACCTTTGATCATTGCAGAGAGTTTGCGACGCTCACCAGTTTGGCATTGATCCCAGGTCAGTTGGCCATGGATTTGCATGTAGTCCAGATAGTATTGCAGACAACAGGCATCTTCAATCACGAGAGTTTCAAGTTTCTGAATCTCTTCGGGCGCAAGGGCACCTTCGCAAAACCTGTCCAGAAGACTGGATAGTTCTCGAAGCCGACTTTGAGACTGCGAAGGTGATGATGGATCCATTGTCTCGAAAACCACAGTGGTTAAAAAAGGTGATGCTAAAAAAATTACTGACCGGGAATGGGATGAACTTTTTCAAGGGAGAGTTCACGCTTGACACAATCGAGCAACGTCCGACGAATTCGCCCGATCGATTGATAGATTGAATTAGCGGGACGATGAAGTAATTCTGCAAGTTGTTCCGTGGTCACATCGGGATTGTAACGCTGTTCGATGATCTCGCGATCCTGGGGACGAAGTTTCGTCAGGCATTTACGCAATGCCTTTTGTTTGAGTTCATTCAAGCTGTCGTCTTGTTGAAGTGCACTCGAGACAACATGCTGCACGAAATCATCACTGAAGATGAGCTTGCTGCGATGTTTTTTCTGACGAAACTTCAGAATTTCAAAATGTGCAATCTGACAGGCCCAGGCATGAAAATTGGTTCCCTTTTGAAACTGATCCAGCTTCGTCAGGATGACCACATTCGTTTCCTGCAAGACTTCCTCAGCCTGATCAGGATTCCCGGTCGCTTGCAGAATGAAGAGATAGAGTCGTCGCTGAATCTTGGTGAATAAGCCGATAAGTTCCGGATCCGCTTGAATCGGGACTTTATGCGAAGACGTCTCCGGATTCCCGGTCTCATCATGCTGCTTCTTGTCTGACATATTCATTTCTGACTATCCAGAGAGACGGGAATCAAATCATGTGAGTAATTCAGAAATGGGTGTGCCTCCGTTGGCAATTTTCATAGGACGACCACGTTTTGATTGGTGGACAGTGCTCAGGGGAATTCCCATCGTCTGAGCCACAGTTGCCCAAAGATCTCCAGGGAGGTAGCTCTGACTTTCGATGCCAACGCCATCCGCGTCGGTAGCACCCACGGCTCGCCCGCCTGTCAGACCACCTCCCCCGAGAGCCAAAGACCAACTTGAAGCCCAATGATCGCGACCACTATCCTGATTGATGCGTGGAGTTCGTCCGAACTCACCCATACAGATCACAGTCACGTTGTTCCACATCCCGCG
>JBGSVC010000134.1:0-9173 GCA_041753175.1 Planctomycetaceae bacterium | reverse complement strand
GGTTCGTTGCCCGTGGTGCAGAAACCAAGCATCGGGTCACGATCAAGAATATCTACAAGCAGGATGTGCATATCTCGAATATCCGCACGTCCTGCGGATGTACGGCGGGAAGTGTCAATAAAAATCTGATCAAAAGCCTCGAGACGGCGGAACTCGAAATCAATATCGATACCAAACGTTTCCTTGGCGAAAAGAACACCACTGTCTTTATTACCTTCGACGCTCCGCTTTATGCCGAAGTTCAATTTCCGATTCACGTCTATATCCGCAGTGATATCGTCTTGACTCCCGGGTCGGCCGACTTCGGAAGAATCGCCAAAGGTGAAGGGGTGTCTAAAGAAATCAATCTCGACTATGCCGGCAGGTCAGACTGGCAATTGGAAGGAATTGAGAACAACAATCCCATGATCGAAGCCAACTATCAGAAACTCAGTCAGGTTGGCGGAACGTCGAAATACAAACTGCAAATCGGATTGAGTCCCGAAACGCCCGTAGGAATGTTTCGTGGTCAGGTCTTTTTGAAAACTAATGATGCCAAAAATCCCAGTGTGCCCCTGATGGTACAGGCGATGGTTGAATCAGATATTGTCGTCACGCCTTCTGTGGTCGATTTCGGAATGCTCAAACCCGGCGAACAACGGCAAGTCTCGGTGGTCATTCGCGGCAAGAAAGACTTCATGATTGAAAAGATCCAATGTGAATCGGAACATGAATGGTTTAAGTTCAAGCCGACTGGCGGACAAGCCAAAGCCCACGTTCTGCCTTTGACAATCACCTCCCCGGTTGAGGCTGGAAGCCTGAGTGAAGAATTCAAAGTCACCATTGCCGGTCGTAATGAACCGGTCAGTTTCCGGGCAACGGGTAAAGTGATTGGGAATTAATTACGGTTTCGTCGCAGCAAAACGATCCGCATAAAATCCACCTCTAGCGTAAGCTTAGGTGGATTTTTTTATTGATGTGATCATTTACCTGATCACTATGAAATGATGCTATGAATGATTTTACCTGGCCCGAGAGTTGGGGACGTGGTGAGGCAACGATAGGATAAGAGTCTAACGAAGTTATCGTTATCGACTTTTGACAAATGACTCCACTGAGGTAGTTGCGATGCGCTCTCCCATGACTCTCCGCTGTCTATGTATTGCGACCCTGCTCTGCTTGAGTTTGGGAGCAGGGCGTGCAGACTCGACCATGCCTCCACCTCCTGAGTCTTTGCAGGAACTCCCCGGCGTGATATTGCCTGAGGAAGGATTATGGTCGGTAGGGCTGGGCTGGGAAAATGACTGGCCAGCCCAGTGGCGACATCTTCAACCAGCGACAATCAGTATCGATGGACCATGGGCAATCGTGCGCGGGTTGATGGAAACAGCACACGGGAACTTGTTGTTACAGGATGCTTATCGTTGGAAGACAGAAGAAGTCATTGAAGTTCGCCGGCGATGGGAATGGACCGGCGAACAGACGCTGGAAAATGTTACGTTGTCGTTTCGGCTCAGAACGACAGATGAAAAACTTCGGCCGTTTCTGCCGGGCATTCTCTATTATGGAAACCCGTCGGGAACAAAGATCGATGCCACAAGAGTTCCTACGTTTTCAGGTCTACCCGGATGCGAGGCGTATTATGAAGAGCATCGCTTTCCTCAACCATACGCGATGGTCGAACAGTCGGCGCGAACGGTAGCACTGCATAGTCGGCCTTCTATGGTTCCGGGAGCACGACGTGAAGATTTGTGGTGGTCTTTGGGTCTGACTCAACATGACGAAACGACGATGGAATTAGCCAGCTATTCAGGACTGGTTGCTTCCAACGGCCAGCGAGGGCAGGTCAAAGCGTTGCAAAAATCGTTCGTGGGTTATCCCGATGCTTTTCTTTCGCTCTCACCGGGGAGTGTGGTCGAAAAAATCTATTTCGTGCAATCAAGCCCTTTAGAAAAAGCCGGGCATGGGTTTGCAGCCCCCATGCGAGTGAGCCTGGATCTGTTTCAACCATGGTCTGTCAAAGAATTTCCAAGCTTTGAGGAGACTGTTGAACATAAGTTGAGAGATACGCTGAAACGCTGGCATGAGGATGAGCAGTGTGCCGTGATTCGTGCGATGCCTGAAATTGCCAAACCATTAATGGTGATGGGTTGGGCAGGCCAGTCTGAAGCGCCAGGATATGCGTTGCAGGTTCTCGCAGAAGATTATCCTGACATGCCTTTGCTTGAAAAAGTCCAGCCTTTGATGAATTTTCTGTCAACGACTGAATTTGACAACAATGGATTCGGAATTCGCTACGATTTCGAACAGCATGTTTGGGAAAAGCGACGAGATATTCTTTCCCAGTCGCAAGCGATTCATCTGATGGTTGAAGCAACACGTGTGGCTAGAAAAAACCAGATGCTGACGACTGAGCCTTGGGAAGTTTTCTTGCGACGTGCCCTGGATGATTGTGTGAAACGGGTGAGTCCTCAGGACTGGTTACCGGTCTCGACGAACGAGGGATTTCTCATCGCCCCGTTCGTGAAAGGGGCTCGTCTGTTTGAGGAACCACGTTACCTGGAGGCAGCCCGCAAAGTGGCTGATCATTATCTGGCTCGTCACCTTTCGATGGAAGAACCTTACTGGGGCGGAACGCTGGATGCACGTTGCGAAGATAAAGAAGGAGCCTGGGCGTGTCTACAAGGCTTTTCGGCGCTATATGCAGAAACAAACGACAAGCGTTATCTTGAAGGAGCGATTCATGCAGGGGACGTCTGTCTGAGTTATCTGTATGTCTGGGATGTGCAACTTCCAGCCGGACGATTGAACGATTATGGATTTAAGACTCGAGGCTGGACCGGAGTATCAGTCCAGAATCAGCATCTGGACGTCTTTGGGGTCGTCTTCACACCAGAACTCATGCGCCTGGCAGAATGGACGGGCGACGAACAATATCGTCGTCTGGCTCGATTGATGTTTTTATCCTGCGGACAAATGGTTCACGCCGATGGGCATCAGGGAGAGCAATTTCAACAAACCAACTACAGCCAATTTAGCAAAAACAATCTGGTCGATGCCGACGTCAACAAGATGCGTGGCGGATATAGCGAGGACTGGGACATCTATTGGATCACGGCTCATTTTCTGACAGCCGCAGCACAACTCAAAGAGATGGGCGTGCGCTGGTAGATCAGATTATAGAGAGAGTTGTTGCACCGAACGGCTGATGATGTCGATTGTTTGTTCCACTTCATCAAAAGTGTTTCCGCGTCCGAATGAGAAACGGAGCGAGCGTCTGGCCTGATCAGGAGAAACACCCAGAGCGAGCAAAGCCGGAGAGGGCTCTGAGGATCCACTGGCACACGCCGAGCCCATCGAACAGCAGACCCCTTGCAAGTCCAGCATCACCAGCAAAGCGTCGCCATCGGGAACCGGAAATGCGATATTGGATGTGTTGGGGAGGCGCGTCGCGGATTGTGCATGAATGACGATGCGCGGAATGGCGCGTTGTAACCGCATTTCAAATTCATCACGTAATTGAGAAATCTGCTCCGAATGTTGCGCCTGCCGAGTTGTCGCCAGTTCGAGAGCAGCAGCCATCCCGACTGTGAGAACGACCAGTTCTGTCCCCGGGCGAAGTCCCTGTTCCTGAAAACCACCGTAGAGCACGGGAGAGAGGGGCGTGGCGGATTTGAGAATTAGACCACCGACACCTCGAGGACCGCAGAACTTATGTGCAGCAAAACTCATCGCGGCAACATCAAGTTTAGCAAAGCTGACGGGAATTTTACCGACCGCCTGTACGGCATCGACATGCAGCGGGACATGATGAATTTGACACCGGTGTGAGAGCTCCGAAAGATTGTAAATCAAGCCGGTTTCGTTATTTGCCAGAAGTGTCGAGACGAACGCCAGTTGTTCGGTATCCAGATGGTCGACAAGAAGTTCGCCAGATTGTGAGACCGCAATTTGTTGACGTGAAAGTCCTTGAGAGGCAAGTATCTGTGCGGGGCGGACGGTCGCAGGATGTTCCCCTGGAGGAATCGCAAACGAGGTTTTCTCGCCTCGGGCATGGGCAAAACCGAACATCGCCAGATTGATCGATTCGGTCCCTCCACTGGTTATTATCAATTCCTGCCAGTGACAATCGAGCAAGTCAGCCATGCGTTGTTTGGCGTCGTCGTAAAGTTGACGGGCTTTGCGACCTGCCGCGTGACGACTCCCCGGATTGGCCCAGCCAAGTGCAGCAGCCTCTTGCATCGCCTGCCAGACTGAAGGATCAAGCGGAGTGGTGGAATTGTGATCGAGATAAATCATCGGGGCCAATAATGCGAGTGAATTGCGTAGCGGAAAATAGCGTGATGATTATTCGATAGCCAAAGTGCTGGAAGAGTCATTTTGTGAAACGGGTGTTGCAGCAGGTATTGTCGAATCGGTCGACTCAGCAGGGGTTTCCAAGAGATTGCCGGCATTGTACATCTGCATGACTTCGATCTCTGAAAGAGGGCGGTTGAAGATGGCAAATTCGTCAATTAAACCCTGGAAGCTAAGATTGTTAGAAGCTTCCTGAGCCATACCAACCAGTATGCCAGTTGTTGCACTCGAGCGAGGCGTCGAACCGCTGGCAGTATTTTCTTTGTTGCCATCGAGGTAGAGAGTGAATTCGGATTTGGCATCGTCGAGAGGACGAATTGTACCAACAGCTAAATGCCATTCGCCTTTTGAGAACTCACTGTGCGTGATCACTTCACTTGATTCACTGGTCGATGGATTGCCGATTCCGAACTGGAGGACATCTTTGCGATTGATACGGTGAATTCTCCAGAAATTTCGGCCACGATTCAACAGAGCGAACGAGCCATTATTTGAAGGGTCAGCCTTGTACCAGATCGCTGCGGTCAGGCCTTTTTCAAAGTCAACCTTTTCAATCGCTTCATAAGGGATCAGTGCATATTCTTCGACACCACGATTGGTGTATCGCAGTGAGAGTTTATTATCAAAACGACCTTCTGCGGAATCAACCCGATTGATAACCAAAGAGGCATTGGGCTGGGGGGCAAGTTTTGCTTCGTTTTTGAGGACTTCTTTTTTGTCTTTGGTTTTCAAAAAACTGCTATGCCAGACGAGACTAGCATCTTCATGCAATTGTTGATTGTAAGCCGCCCAGCGTTCTGCCGGAGTCAGGATGCGAGGTGCTTCAGGCTTGTCGGGAGTGGGAGAATTGGGCTTATTCGCGTTTTTCTTGTTTGGCTTTTTCGGAGGCGTCGGCACACTGGCCATTTCAGTAGGTGCTGGCGTCGTTGCAGGTGGAGTTGTCTCGTCTGGATTTTGGCTCGTGGAAGCAGCCATCTGACTATTATTTGAACCATCGACTTCGTTACCGGGTGATGTGGTCACTGGATCGTTCGATGCCAGATTAGGCACGGAGGGAGCGTTGTCGGGTGTCGTTGATGTCGGTGGGACGGCATCTGGAGTTGGAGTGCGATCAGGGGTCGGTGTCGCTGCCACCTGAGCAGGGGGCGTCTGTCCGGCGGGAGGCTGGGAGTCTTGTGGGCTATTAGGCTGATTTCCCTGAGGTTTCTTTTTCTTGGGAGCAGGCTTGTTCTGGTTATTGTTCTGGGGCTTTGTTTGTTGTGGATTTGAATTTGAGGCGCTCGCAGATTTGTTATCTGTGGTCGTTTGAGACGCGAGTTGTTGTTCGAGTTTGCGAGCACGGGTCGCATTGGCTGACAAAGTACTGAGTGCGTAAAACGCGATGAAAACGACTGCCAGCGACAATGTCGAGATAGCGGCAATCATCGTGACCATATTGCGCTGCTGATCGCCACTATTTTTCCGGACAGGTTTTTTTCGATTCTTTGAACGTGACGAAAGTCCTGAGGAGCGGCCAATTCCTGAGGGACTGGAGACACGTCGACGCGGAATGGAAGGGAGTTGTAAATCGGCCATTTCATTCATGGCCTTCATAAACTCTTCATCAGCTTTGGTCGTCGCAGGTGAGGCACCAGGCAGGGGGCCGGAGTTCGATTTTTGTGGCGGTTCACTCGGGGAATTAATCTGTGATGTTTCCGCCGTCGTTGTCGGTGTATCGGAGTTAATCTGGTTGAAATTGATTTGAGAGGCATCAGGACTGCGTCCCAAAAATTGATCGATATCGCTGCTGCGATATTTTACGGCTGAGGGGTCATAAGGCGGGACGATTTTTTCGGTGAAGCGTTCAACAGCGGTGGCGACTTCTTCTGCGGTTTGAAATCGGTCTTCCGGTTTTTTCTGAATCATCTTGTTGATGATGGCAGCGAACTCATCCGGGATGCCGGGAACCAGTTGCTGAATGGGAGTCGGATACTCGGTTTGGTTTAGGAGTAACTTTTGAGCGGTCGATTTCCCGGGGAACAAGACCTTGCCGCAGAGTATGGTGTAGAGAGTAGCTCCGAGCGAATAAATATCTGCGCGAGGATCGACTTTATGAGAATCAAGCGCCTGTTCGGGAGCGATATAGTCGACGGTCCCTAACTGATTTTCCGCAACGGTGATTGAATTGTTTTGCGTACCATCGAAGCAGGCGACCAGCCCCAGGTCCAACAGCTTGATTTCTCCATCCGTCGAAACCAGAATATTTCCAGGTTTGATATCGCGGTGAACCATCCCGTTTTTGTGAGCATGATGCAGAGCGTTGGCGGTTTGCGCGATGTAGTCGGCGGCTTGTCGATAACCGATCGGACCAAACTTGATCACCTGATTGGCGGCATCAATCCCTTCGACATATTCCATGACAAAATAAGGGACACCGTTTTCCTGATCGAAGTCATAGGCACGGATGATGTTTTGATGTTGCAGGCCAGCGACAGCGCGGGCTTCACGGGTGAAGCGGGCGAGCACTTCCTTTTGCATGCTTTTGGGAATATTCTGACGCACAACTTTTATGGCGACCAGACGTTGCATCGTAATTTGTTCTGCAAGATAAACTTTCCCCATACCTCCTGCACCGAGGAGTTCGAGGAACTTATACTTGCCGATATAAAAGCCTTTGAAGCGGCCTTCGAGCAACTGACGCACCTGATAAGCGGTGCAAACGTGATTTTTGACGAGGATTAACGCGAGCTTCTGCGGATCCTGAGCGTCAGGGCCAAGTGTCTTAAGTTGCCCTCGCAGACTTTCGATCAGATTTTTGTGGACAAGTTGACTGAGCTCCAGGAGTTGCAGGAGTTCCTCGCCCGTGGCAGGTTTACCCATGAATGAAGCCTCGAAGAGACTTGGTCACATGTAGTGTGACACAAAACTCTGACACGAATGTGTCATTTTCGACCAAGAATGGCCAGTTGGAATCGTGCGCAAAAGGTTCTCTCATTATTATACAATCAATCTTGGAAAATTGGGACAGACAAAAGAGAGGCGATGCGTTGATTTCTTCATAAATTGCTCGCCCACGACGACTGGCGATTGTTACAACGCCTGTCCACGTTGATAACAAAGCTTACTATCAATTAATTTTTGTAAAGACACGGATTTTATAATGAGTTCGAGGGTTGTAAAGATTGTATTGGGATCGCGTTCGCCCAGGCGTCGGGAACTGCTGACGCTACTGGTCGGACCAGAGACGGTTGAGGTTTGCCCGCCGACCAATCCGGACGAACCCGGATTCGAGGGCTGCTCAAGCCTGCACCACATTCATGCTCGTCTGCTGCAGGTTGCCAGTGGAAAGCTCCAGCAGGTTCGCGAACAGACAAACGACGACCAAGCGGTCATTGTCGTGGCCGATACCGTGGTCGTCGGACGCGAAACAAATGGCTCAATGCATGTGTTGGGTCAACCTCCCGATGGCGACTGGAAACCTGTGGTGGCCGAGTGGTTTACCCGTTTTTATCTGGGAAAGAGCCACGAAGTGGTAACGGGTGTCGTCGTTTCAAAAGGGGACGTCGCCTGGAGTTCTGTGGTCACAAGCGAAGTTCGATTTCGAGAGAATGCAGCAAGTCTTGTTCCGTGGTATTTGTCGACAGGT
The DNA here is from genome assembly GCA_041753175.1 of Planctomycetaceae bacterium. Classification (GTDB taxonomy): domain Bacteria; phylum Planctomycetota; class Planctomycetia; order Planctomycetales; family Planctomycetaceae; genus SXPC01. Next base: position 1,213 of record JBGSVC010000134.1, on the reverse strand, counting down.
GAATCGCTGGGCAAAGCAGGAGGATATGCCATTCAGGGAGCAGGAGGCATCTTTGTCGAACAAGTTCTCGGAAGCCTGACCAACATCGTCGGGTTGCCATTAATTGAGACCCGTGAGTTGCTGGCGCGGGTGGGAGTTGCAGCATGTCAGTAGTCGAATCAAGTCATCTTCAGTTACACCCACAGACACTGACGATCGGCAATCGCGAGTTGAACACTCGCTATTTTCTGGCTCCTCTGGCGGGCTATACTCAACTGGCATTTCGGACTGTCATCCGGGAACTGGGTGGACTGGGGATGGCGACGACCGATCTTGTTCTCGCGTCCCATCTTGTCCGTCAACATAAAAAATCCATGGATCTGGTGCGCACCAATCAGGCAGATCGCCCTTTGACCGTTCAGATTTTTGGAGGCCACCGACGCGACCTGACGCGTGGCGCCAAATGGCTGTGTGACAATGGCTATGAAGGCATCGATCTGAACATGGGCTGTCCGATGGCGAAAATCAACGGCAACGGCGGCGGAGCGCGATTGATGTGTGACCCAGAGGGCGCATGTGGCATCGTCAAAGCCGTGATGGACGTTGCCACTGTTCCCGTAACCGTCAAAATGCGACTGGGATGGGATCGTGACCACATCACTGCACCGCTGTTGGCCCGACGATTTGAAGACTTGGGTGTCTCAGCCGTAACAGTCCATGGACGGACGCGTCAACAAGGCTATGGTGGAAGCGTTCACCTGGATGCCATTGCCGAGGTCGTTCAGGCCGTGCATTCGATTCCCATTATTGGCAATGGTGATGTCTGCACCCCAGAAGATGCGCAACGAATGTTTGACGCCACCGGTTGTGCAGGGATTGCGATCGGTCGAGGAGCGATGCTGGACCCCTGGATTTTCCGCAAGCTGGAACAATTCGAATTAGGCCTTGAAGTCACAGAACCGACCAAACAAGAACAGCTTCAATTTCTCAAGCGACATTTTGAATTGATGATGTCATGTCATCCCGACATTGGCTGCTTCATCATTCGCAAGTTTGCAGGCTGGTATGGTGCGAAACTGGGAATCGCGGAGGATCTGGAAGATCGCCTGAGGCTGGTCGGCTCAGAAAAAGAGTTTGAAGAGATCTTCAGTGAGATTTCCCAGCGTCATGGAGAGCGTCAACAATCTCTCCCCACGGCACTCCTGCGTTTACCCAATGGACCCGTAGAATACTG
>JBGSVC010000133.1:0-2874 GCA_041753175.1 Planctomycetaceae bacterium | reverse complement strand
ATACCACCACAACGTCGGCGGCCTCCCCGACGAACTCGGCTTCGAACTCATCGAACCGCTCCGCGATCTCTTCAAAGATGAAGTCCGACTCATGGGACAGGAACTGGGACTTCCAGAAAAATGGATCTGGCGTCACCCCTTCCCGGGGCCTGGTCTGGCTGTCCGGTGTCTGGGTGAGATCACCGATGAAAAACTCCACCTGCTCCGCGAAGCCGATGCCATCTTTATCGACGAGCTCAATCAAGCCGGCATCTACAATGAGATGCAGCAGGCTTTCGCAGTCATCCTGCCCATACAATCTGTCGGCGTCATGGGTGACGATCGCACCTACGAATATGTGCTGGCCCTCAGAGCCGTTACCACAGATAATTTTATGACCGCCGACTGGGCGCGCCTCTCTCACGATTTCCTTCAGCAAGTCTCTAACCGTATCACCAACTCCATCCGCGGAATCAATCGCGTCGTCTACGACATCAGCAGCAAACCCCCTGCGACCATTGAATGGGAGTAACTAGCCGTTCTATTTGAAAGTGGTTTCTATGTCTGCCCAGAAACGCCTACTCGATTTCCACAATTCCACTCAAGTCGTCGACGAAATCTCAAGACTCAGAAACCAGCCCTATCAAAAACTGGGCAAATGGAATCTGACTCAAATCTGCGAACACCTCTCCAAAACCATGGCCGGCGGAATGGACCCCGCTGCCAAACCACTCCCCTGGATTGTCCGCAAATGGATCACCGAGCCCATGGTGCGATCGTGGATCAAAAATCGCGCCATGAAACCCAACGGCATGACCTCCCCGGCACTCCTGCCAACCCCGAACCTCACTCTCGATGACCCCGCTAAAATCGACGCTTGCCTACAACTCGTCCATCAAGTCGAGGCCTTCCAAGGCTCCCTTGAGAATCTCCCTTTGGGAAAAATGTCGCTTGAAGACTGGAAGCAACTTCAATGGATACACGCCAGTCATCATCTGGGTTATCTGATTCCACAAAGCTAAATGCCTACTGACGACTGTTATCCAGACTGATCGCGGGCACTCCCATGCTCGAAATCCCTGGGGCGATCAACAGCGCCAACCCCGTCGCCAGTGTGCCGGCAACAAAACACACGCCATATCCCAGATGTGAGATCGCAAAACCAACGAGCGGACCTGTCACCGCTAATGAGATATCAAAAAACGCGATGAAATTCCCCACGGCCTGACCTCGCTGTTCTGCAGCGATTCGCTTGGTCGCCTCCACGCCCATCGAGGGGAAAATCAACGAAAACCCCAGCCCCGTCACAACCGCGCCCAAAAACGCCACAATCGGTGTCGGACTCAACCACATCAATAACTGTCCCACAAATTCCAGTCCCAAAGACCACCCCGCCACGACCACTCCCCCATAGCGATCGGGCAGACCTGCAAAAAACAGCCTTACAAAAACATAGGCTGACCCAAATCCCACCATCGCCTGGCCTGCACCCAGGCTCACGTCACCATGCCCCCAGCCACGACTGATATAATACAACGATAGAAACGAAGCCATCGTCGCAAAAGGTATCGAAGCCAGCGTCAACACCACGCCCGGCTTCCAAATCATATTCATGACCTGATAAAATGGGACCCGCTGTCCCCCCATGGCGGGCACACCCGGTGTTAAAATCGCCAGGCACAACGCGATTGACGGAGCAACAAATGCCGCCACCGCCACACTGAGCAGCCCAAAATGATTTTGCAAATACAAACCCAGCGGTGCCCCTAAACCCATCGACGTATACAGCGCAATCCCCTGCCACGTCATCACTTTTCCAGTACGTGAGCTCCCCTGTCGACTAATTCCCCAACTCATCACACCCGTGATAAATAATGCCTCTCCCCATCCCAGCAGGATCCGCGAAACCACCACCCACCCCAGCATCATCGTCGGCGACCACCACGCCATCGCCGCAATCAGATAGGCGACTGCAGAAACGATCGAGATCACCAGCCCCAGGCAAACACCTTGCTTGGCGCCATGTGCATCACAATAACTTCCAGTGCGATGCCTCAACGCAACTGTCACCAGCGCCTGTAACCCCAACGTCAGCCCGACAATCCAATCGTTAAACCCACGCTGTTCCTTCAACTCAATCGGCAGCGACGGCAACGTCACTGCCACCGACAGCATGCTGATCAACACGATGAAAAACATTGGCATCAAACTGGGATGCCGTTCAACCGACGAAATGGGACGGGGCTCACGAATTTCTGGCGACATATCCATCCATAGCACAAATGAATTCGATTCCATAACACTCTGCGCAAATGTTATTTCACCAGTTTGTCTTTGAACTCTTTTCGAAACTTTTCAACCTTCGGAGCAATCACCGCCTGACAATAAGGCTGCTGTCCGTTGTCATTGAAATAATTCTGATGATAGTCTTCGGCCGGGAAAAATGTCTCCGCCGGGCTGATCTGGGTCACGATTTTCGAAGAATACGCCCCCGATGCATTGAGCTGCTCTTTGTAGGCAGTCGCCACCTGTTGCTGTTCCTGATCATGGTAAAACACCACCGAGCGATACTGGGTCCCCACATCGGCACCCTGTCGATTGAGCGTCGTCGGATCATGTGTTTTCCAGAAGACTTGAAGTAAGTCTTCATAACTGATTTGTGTCGGATCATACGTGATCTGAACACACTCCGCATGGCCTGTCGTCCCCGAACAGACCTCCTTATAGGTGATTCGAGTCGGATCTCCCCCCGAATAACCAGAGACGACCTTCTTGACCCCCTTCAGATCCTGATACACAGCTTCCGTACACCAAAAACATCCCCCGCCGAATGTCGCTAATTTCAATTGAGTCTCAGTCATCGTTGTCTCTTTCTTGGTTTGTGAAACAGGCGTC
>JBGSVC010000132.1:0-8540 GCA_041753175.1 Planctomycetaceae bacterium | reverse complement strand
GCAATCCTGACCGGATCAACACAACCAAAGCACGGATCAGCCCAGCAGCGATGCTGGGTTTTTTTGTGTCCAAAACGAAAGGAAACCTATGGCACTCAAACTCATTGCCAATTACTCGAAGCGCCTCGGCTTGCCGGGGTATTCGAGCCACCAGTTCTCAGTCTGCGTCGAGACCGAGATAACCAGCATCGACGACGTGGCAGGGGAAAGCTCCCGCCTGTATCAGACGCTCCAGCAAAGCGTTGACGAGGAAATCCAGCGCACCGGCTTTGTCCCGGATGATGGATACGGCAAACAGCCTGCCACCAATGGCCACGCCAACCGCACCAACGGAAATGGTCATTCCAACGGCCAACCCAACGGTGATAGCTGGGTCTGTTCTGACAAGCAGCGGGATCTCATCCTGAAGCTTGTGGACGAGCATCACCTCGACAAGGGGCAGGTCGAGGAAACCAGCCGCGATATGTTCGGGGTAGGGGTCAAGGAGCTCAACAAACTCCAAGCCTCCGGTCTCATCGAACGGATCCTCGACGAGCATGGTGGTGGCCGCAAAGCCAACCGTCCCCGCAGCAATGGAGCCCCCAAACGGGCCTACGCGAACGGAGGTGCAAGGTGATTGCGCTCACACCTCCAGCGAGGGCACCAGCGATCCCGGCGGATGATCACCTAACAAGTGTGGTCTCCGCCTCACGTCTCAACACCTTCCATTCATGCAGGCTGAAGTTCTACTTCCGCTACGTCATGAAGCTGGTGAAGCCCGTGACCGCAGCGCTCTTCGTGGGCAAAACGGTCCATGCCGCCCTCCAGCAATGGAGCACGGCACGCTGGCGGGGTCAGCCCCATGATGCGGAATCCCTCAAGCAAGGCTTCCTCATGAACTGGATCACTGAACAGGAGGAAGAACCGGTGAAGTGGGAAGCCGGAGAGGAGGACACCCAGCAGGAAAAAGCCTGGGGCCTCGTGGAAATGTATCTGCGTGATACTCCCATCCCTGCGGAGGAAAAACCGGAGGCGGTGGAAGTTCGTGTGGAAGCGGATCTTGCCCAGCACGGACTGCCATCCCTTGTGGGGATCATCGATCTCGTGCGCCCAGGTGGAACGATTGTGGATTTTAAGACATCCGCAGCCACACCCAACGACGAGCAGGTTCTCCACCGGAACGCAACCCAGCTCACCGCCTATGGCCTGCTCTACGAGGAGGCAACAGGCAAAAAAGAATCCGGATTCCAGCTCCACCACTTGGTGAAAACGAAAGTTCCCAAGCTGGTCGTGAGTGAGGCTCCGGCAACAACCCAAAACCAGAAGACCCGCTTCTTCCGCCAGATCGAATCCTTCGTTGAAGGCGTCGAGCGCGAAGATTACGTGCCTTCACCTGGATTGCAGTGCGCGGCCTGTGAGTTCTTCAACGAATGCCGCGCATCAACAGGAAGCAAATGAAGCCAATGCCAAATCCCATCCTCGTGGCCAGACAGGCGATTCACATCGTCAATGTCGTAGGCCGTTCAGGAAAGACGATCCTGCGCTTGGTCGTGCCCATCATCTCGGTGGTGGCCACGGTCATGCAGGAGTTGAAAAAGAAACACTAACCCAACCATCGACGATGAGGCCCGGAGGCAATTCCGCTTCCGGGCCTTTGTCGTTTCAACCCAGAAAGACCAAATCACATGAGCACAACGCTCTACTTCAAGGAAGGCAGCTCGGACAAAGTTTACCGGGTCGCCATCGAACCCCGTGACGGGGGATACGTGGTCAACTTCGCCTACGGGCGCCGAGGCTCCACGCTCAACACGGGCACCAAAACCACCAGCCCCGTTCCCATGGACGTGGCCCGCAACATCTACGACAAACTGGTGAAGGAGAAACAGGCCAAGGGATACACCACCGGTTCTGAAGTCATGGCCTACCATGAGGGCAGCAGAAGGGTGACAGAGATCCGCCCCCAGCTCCTGAATCCCATTGGTGCAGAAAGACTCGGAGAACTTCTCAACGGCTCCGACTTCTGCCTGCAACCCAAATACGATGGACGCCGCCTCCTCATCAAAAAGGAAGGAGCAACCATCACCGGGATCAACCGGCGCGGGATCGAATGTGGCATCCCTGATTCCATCCGTGAGGCAGCACTCGCCTTGCCCGGAGACTTCATCATCGACGGGGAATCTGTGGGGAGCCTGCTCTACGGCTTCGACATCCTTCAATGGGATCGCCGTGATCTGCGCCCACTGCCCTACTCCACGCGCATCGGGGTTCTGTTTGATCTGCTCGTCAGTGCCAAACAAACCGCCATCTCGCGTTCCGTTACCCACTTCCATCCGGAACTCAAGACCCAGCTCTTCGACCAGCTCCGCAAGGATGAGGCTGAAGGTGTCGTCTTCAAGCGATTGACGGCAGGGTATTGTGCGGGTCGCCCCTCTTCAGGCGGAGACCAGCTCAAATACAAGTTCGTGGAAACCGCCTCCGTCATCGTCCAAGCGGTGAACACCAAACGCAGTGTGGCAATCGCCGTATGGGACAACGCAAAACTCGTTCCCTGCGGCAATGTCACCATTCCAGCAGATCAGCCCATCCCGCAGGTCGGGGATTTGGCAGATGTCAGATATCTCTACGCGATGGCAGGCAGTGGCAGTCTCTACCAACCGGTTTATCTGGGAGTCAGGGACGACATTGCCCCGGTGGAATGCAACCGCAACCAATTCAAATTCCGCAGGGAACCTGAGGAGGTGGCGGCATGAAAACCCAGCTCATCAACCGGTCCAAAGTGAAGCAATTCGCCTTGGCTGTGGCTGAGAAGCGTACCCACAAGTTCACACGGGTTGGGGATCAATTCCTCGTCAGGTGCGAAGCCAACACGAGGGAATTTATCCGCCAATACGTCCATCGCCTCCCCTCGAAGGGAAAGACCATCCAGTAACCAACAACTGACCATGGCCATCCTCTCCAAATCAGGAGTGAAGCCGGAGATGACCTTCCGGTGTTGCGATTGCAGCGACACCATCACCGGCCAGCAAGTCATCGAGGGTGATTACCTCTATATCGTCAAAGCCAACAGGGAGAACCCTGAAGCATCGTTGTTCCGGTGCGAGTGCTGTCAGGACGAATACGAGGAACGCAACCAGGAATGACACTCCCTCCCGGACCATCGGGATTTTCCAACAGGTGCCGGGATGGATCCCCGGCCAAACCTCAGATGCAAGATTTATTCCGCCTGCCCGTTTAGTTCCCGATATGCTTGCGTCCAATCGTGCGCAGATAAATCAATCTCCAATCGACCATCGCTGAGGGCGATCTCAATTGCTCTTGTCATGAGAATACGCCCCGATGCGGGGTCGGTATCAATGAAATTCTCGGTGGAAGGATTTTGAGTATGCAGAGAGGAATTCATGGCTCTCATTCATACTGGCTGAATCCCTGAGCAGATATGGGGAGTTCGCCCCAGGTTTCCACACAAGCCAGTACCCCGGCCCTCTCACGAGGTGGCAATCAATGGTCACCGTATAGCCGTCATCAAACGTGATGGTTTTCACAATTTCAAACCGTGGCCCGCCTCCCCATCGGGGCAAGTCGGACGCGGTAGCAGCCACAACAAAACCAAGAAAGACCAAAATATGATCAGCATCGCCACCAGCGATTTGAAACCCGCGCTTGCGGGCCTCGCCAAAGTTGTCAGTAACAAGAGCACCCTCGAATGCCTGCGCTGCATTCGTGTGGACGCCACCCCTGAGCGCACGACCCTCATGGGGACGGATCTGGATATGTATGCCAGCGTCCTGATTCCAGGAGCCTACACGAAAAAAACTGCGAGCTTCCTGCTCCCGCTGGACCGTCTGCAAGCCATCGCACGCAGGCTCCCGCCCCGCTCATTCCTCTACTTGGAAGATGGCAAGGTCGTCTTCGATCTGGGCACGGGCAGGGTCAGCGAAGACATCGAAGCCCCCAAGCTCAAAGAGTTCCCTGAGGAACTGGTGTTCGAAACCCACACCTTTACCATGCCGGAATCCTTCTCCCTCAGGTTTGTCGAGTCCATGGGATGCGCTTCCACGGATGAAACCCGTTACATCCTCAAGGGTGTTCAGTTGGATGTCAGCGATCCTGGCAGCCATTACATGGTTGGCACTGATGGCAGGCATCTCTTCAGTGCGAACAGTTTCGCCCTGCCGCTTACGGATTCCGTCACGATCCCCAACCACAAGCTCCTGCTTTGGCGGGGACTGGCGAATATCCCGTGGGCCATCGCAGCAGAAAAGAGGAAGGACAGCGCCTTTGTGTGCATTGCAGCAGGGGATTGGACGCTCACGATGAAAACCATCGATGGCACCTATCCCAACTGGAGGCAGGTCATTCCGAAAACCGAACAGCACCGCACCAAGGTCAGACTGCCCGAAGATCACGAGTTCAGCAAAATCATCAACGGTCTCCCGGGTGGGGATCTGAATGATAAACCTGTCGATCTCGTCATCGAACAAGGCACCGTCGCGGTGAAAGCCATCAAGGGAGGATCCAAGATCCCTCTCACAGGTGCAGAAGCCAAGGGACCGGATGTCACCACACGTCTGAACCGGGAATACCTCATCAAGGCATTCGACTACGGGCTCACCAACATCGCCCTCATCGATGCCATGTCACCTCTGCACTTCACCCGTGATGGCAGGCAAATGGTCGTCATGCCCTTACGAGTGGCGGATGTCCCACAGGCAGAGCCACCAACAGAAACGACTCAACCCGCACCAGAAACCCAGGCTCAGACCGAGCCACAACCAGAAAGACCCATGACCGCAACCAACGGCCATCACACCAACGGGGCTGCAACGCCCCACATCAACGGAGCCAACCGCTCCACACCGCCGGTTCCTCCGGCAGACAAACCCGCCATCGAAGCTGCCATCGAGAAACTCGATGCCTTCAAGGCAACCTTCCGCGAAGCCCTCATCAGCGTCACGGAGATCACGACCCTGCTCAAGCAGTCAGTCCGTGACCAGAAAGCCGGTGAGAAAGAAATCCACCAAGTCCGCCAGACACTGCGCTCTCTCCAGAGCGTGAAGATCTGACCGACACCGGAATCGGAGAAAGCGGGGTCACAGGCCATAGGGCTTGTGGCCCCGTCTTCGTTTCCACACCCAACACAAAAAGACATGATTCATCTCATTGAAGAAACCGCAGGTGCCACCTTTGAAGCCGAGGTCCTGGCACCCCAGGTCATCGCCCAGCAAAGGCGTGCCACCAACAATCCCATGCTCCTGCACTGCGGGGGAAAAGTCATCGAGCGCGATTCGCTCTTTGGCATCGAAACCCCGCAGCCAACAGAAACCTGGTTCCCGCTCCCTCACCGCTATCTGGTCGAGGAGGTTGAAAGCCAGCTCACGGATGCAGGGTTCCACAAGCTCTGCTCAACCCATGCCATCAGCCATGACGGCAACCGCTACTTCGGAGTTTTGGAAGTCTCCCTACCGGGGAACTTTCAAGAAAACGGACACGGTTGGGTTGTGGGTCTGCGAAACAGCCATGACAAGACCTTCCCCGCTGGCATCGTGGCGGGAACACGGGTCTTTGTTTGTGATAATTTGGCGTTTTCCGGGCTCATCCAGATCCGTCGCAAGCACACACGGTTTGCTGTCCGTGATCTCAGGCAGTTGACCTCAAGGGCAGTTGGTCAACTCGGGGAAAGGCTGGTCGGCATGGAAACCCGCATCACCGCCTACCGTAACCTGAGGCTCACCGATAGCCGGGCACATGACCTTGTTATCAGGGCAACAGATTGCCGTGCCATCACACCCAGCCAGATCCCGGAGGTTCTGTGGAACTGGCGCAATCCAGAGCATGAGGAGTTCCAACCCAGAAACGGGTGGTCGCTCTTCAATGCATGCACGGAAGCCTACAAGCAGAGCAACCCCCACACTGCCATCACACGCTCTGAAGCCCTGCATGGGCTCTTTGACGGTGCGGCAGGGGTCTCCCTTGCGGCATGAGCCGTAAAGATCCGTGGGGCAAGGATTACCCTCGCATCCGTTCCATCCACCTGAATCGGTGGGAGCGCCCACTCCGAGCCACGATATGGACCCGCCACGGGATCGTGCGTGTCGTGTGGAAGGATGTCGCGGGAGACAGGTGCTGGTTCTCAAACGGCACCGGAGATGCCAAGGCGGAGGCTGTTGCCGCCATCGAGCACATCGAGCAAATGTGCCAGTCCATGCACTGACTGTCTCAAAGTGCATGTGGCGGAAAAGTGCCCACTCCCAAACGCGGGGGTGGGCATTTTTTTTGCTGATCCAGAAAGCCCCCGGCCAATCATAAAAATATCCCGAGAGAAACCGACACGAGACGCGAAAATCCATTATAGGAGCACGAGAATCCCCCACCGCCTCTTCGTCTCTCTAATTTCGAACCAGGGCGGAAAGCCCACAACCTTCTTTCGAAAGGAGAAGAAAATGAAACCTACCATGAAAGATCTCATCGCCAGTCAGGACTGGATTGAGGAAGTAAAAAAATCCCTCGCCGCCATGAAGGCCTTGCGCCTCTGGCACGAACTCGTCGTGCCCACAAGCATCCGTGCTCGAATCAAAGTCACCGCAGACAGCGCCAAAGTCCCCTACTTCGACGTTCTGTTGATCAACCTCGCCTTCGAATCCGCCATGGTCGCCCTCGCGGGATTACCCCCCTTGCGTGACCTGTTCCTTGCAGCAGTCTCCGCAGGGTTTCCCGCCAAAGCCTGGGGATGCAGTTGTCTGGCAGCGGAGTTGGACCTGGCTGGCTGTCGCCCCTTGGGCAGCATTCATGGGAGAAATCTCGATTGGCCAGATCCGGGCCATTTGCTGAGGGACAGCACCATCATCCGCAAAGAGGGTGGTCCCACCCAGTATTACACGGTGGGATTTCCCGGTCAGGCAGGTGTGCTCACCGGCTCGGCAGACCACAGGTTCAGTGTCTCACTCAATGCGGTTTACACCGACAAAGTGGGATGGGGACAAGCCCCCGTCTTCCTGCTCCGCCAGGTGCTCGACGAGTGCAAAACCTTTGAACATGCCTTGCGCAGACTGTGCAAGACCCGCCTCCTTGTGGGCTGCCTGTTCATGCTGGTCGATGGAAGCTACAAGGGTGGCGCAAACCGGATGCTCGTCATCGAACGCACGCCGGACCGATATTTTGTCCGCAGACCGAAAGAATATTGGCCTTCGAACGTCATGGCGATCATCTGCACCAACGACTACATCGGCATCAAACCCAAGGAAGGCGGTGTCACTCAGACAGGAGGCGAACTGCAACAAACCAGTTGCCGCCGCTACAATGCCCTGGAGGAGTGTGTTACGAAAAACGAGGAGTGCCTTGGCGACGAGGGACTCATTGAGATCATGACCCGGGACGATGTGAAATTGTCCTGCACCATCCACACGGTCGTCATGAACCCATCGTTTCAGCACTATAGATCGGGCGAACCGATTGTCGTCCCGGGGAGCAACTGACCGTTCCCTATACCAGTAACGAAAGAGATCCCACTCCCACTTTGCGGGAGTGGGTTTTCTTTTTCGCTGCCCAACAAAACCAACCAACCAAACCACAACATCATGAACAAACCCATCAACTCACCGGCAGACCTCGCAAAGAACAGTCTCTCACGACTGCTTGCTGCGATTCTGCTGATCACCGGCACACTGGCATTGCTATCCGCAGTCGCCACGTTTGCCTTCCACATCATCATCCCCATCGCAGCTCTGCTCGCCTTGGGAATCTTCATCGCTCGCGGTGTCCTCCATTCCCATTCGGAAAAAACGGAATCCCTCGGAAGCGATCTTGGTCGCTTCTCCTTGGAGACAGCTTCCGAGGCCGCAAAGATCGGAGGGCGTTTCGCACGCTCAACAACCGGGGCTTTCCGTTCCAATCCAAAAGGAATGAGAGATAATGCCCCCAACAAGCGAAATGGAGGCAGCAACCCATGAAATCCATTCCTGAAATCGAAGTCGATCTGGACGCTCCAGCCAATGAGCGTTGGATCCGTCCCTGCAAGAAAATTGCTGGAAAGGTCCAAGACCTTACCCAGTCAGTCCTCGACCTGTGTGCGGAATTCCTGCCGCCGTTCCTGCAACCGCTGCTCTACAAAAGGACAGCCTTCGCATCCTTGGCGGCAGATCCGGTCATCAGGATGTTCCTGGGACCACTGTTCCAAGAATGCAGGGGATTGAGCAAAGCCACCGGCATTCCTGCCCAGTTACTCGCCGTGAGCAACTGCGCCTATGACGTGAGCCAATATGTAGCGGGGTGTTATCCCAGCGCCTGTTCGAGCGCCGTCTTCCATGATTCGGCAGATCGCCCTGTGATGCTGCGTTTCATGGATTGGTGCGTGCCGGAAGACATTGCCCGTTACACCACGGTTGTGCATTACCACACCGGAGGAGAGCTGGCCTATTCCTCCTTGGGATTCGCGGGATTCCTTGGGGTTGTCACCGCTGTGGGACCTGCATGGGCTGTGGCGCTAAACCAAGCTCCCTCAGCCCATGTAAAGAAGTCCATCTTTGGGCATCCAGCTTGTTACGCCATGAGAATGGCCTGTGACG
>JBGSVC010000131.1:0-20168 GCA_041753175.1 Planctomycetaceae bacterium | reverse complement strand
GCTTACGGTGCCCCAGACGTCGTCTACCGTCCGCTGCCCGGTCACTTCTACGTTTTCAACGCGTGCCGACCGCATGCTGTTCGGGCAGCATCTGGAGAAGGAACGCGAGTTACGATCAGCGGATTCATTGATTATTACGGCGAAGGGCTGCCGCTTCGGCTGCACTCATAGGCTCATTTTATGTTGCCATTCAACGCAATCTATTTTATGCAGAAGGAACGAGACCATGACCATGAAACGCTACTACTCCAGCCGTGAATTGTCGGGCACTGCAACAATTGTTGCCGTCAACCTGATTGATGGCCAGACGCAGATTGAGCTCAATCAGACGCTGTTTGCACCGAAAGGCGGCGGGCAGTTGTGTGATCTCGGAACGATCGACGGCTCATCCGTCCTCGAAGTTCGTTATGACGGAGGGGAATCGATTCTTCATGTCCTTCCAGGAGAAGCCGCGAACGTTTTGATCGTCGGGCAGCACGTGACACTTGCCGTGGACGCCACTCGCCGGATGTTGAACAGCCGACTGCATACTGCGGGTCATTTGGTTGCCCAAGTTGCTGAGCGAATCGTTCCCAATGCAACGGCGGTCCAGGGACATCACTGGCCGGGGGAGTCACGAGTCGAACTGATCGTGGACGAGGTCGCGAATCTCAATATTGTACAACAACAAATTGCTAACGCGGTCAATGCCCTAATTGCTGAGGATTTGGCCGTTCATTGCACTGATGATCAAATAAAGAGGCGGTCCGTTACCATCCAAGGTTTTGCCCCTCTCGAATGCGGAGGCACACATGTGGCTTCTCTCGGTGCCCTTGAGAGAATCGTCCTTCGAGGAGCAAAATTGAAAAAGGGACGATTGAGGATAGGATATGAGTGTGAATAGGTCATCGGACGATGGTGTTGATGATGTTCAATATTCACTCTTGTGTAGCAAGATAATATAGCTCATCTGCATACGGTATGGATGACAGCTTGAGTGAGCTCGTGCCGGACAATTCCACGCAGGGATGCGCAAAAGCCACCCCCATCCTGCGACGGTCGAGCAGTCTTTGCAAGAACGCCGCGTGCTGTTGATTGCCGCTGATCTGTAAAGTTAACGGTGGTTTGGGCAAAAGGTCGCGTGGAGGCATCCTTCTCGACACTGTTATACCCAAGCCTGCATAGGAAATTGGGGCCTAGTCAAAGACTTCGAAGACGTGAGTCGCGGCAATCTGCGCCGAGTATTCATGCATTGCACTCAAACCGTCACTGCCGTTGTAGAAACCCTTGCGCGAATATCCAAATCAGTATAAAGTCGCAAATGTGGGATTATGACTTTATGGGTTTCTGGGAAAGATGATTTATGCTTTTTTGAATCAAAAGGGAGGTGTTGGCAAAACAACCCTCTCCATTCATTCGGCGGCTGAGCTGGCTCGCCAGAAGCGTCGTGTGCTGTTGATCGATGCTGATCCTCAGGGGAGTTCATTGGCTTGGGCGAACGGTCGGGAAGATGGCGGCTTTCAGGTCATCGGTATGGCTAAGGCAACTTTGCATAAACAGATCGAGGAGCTTGCCAAAGACTTCGATGATGTCGTTATCGACGGCCCTCCTCGGATTGCTGAGCTTGCTCGCTCGATTCTTTTAGCCTGTGATGTAGTCGTGATTCCCCTCCTCCCCAGTCAATTGGATGTCTGGGCGGCCGCTGAGACGATCGATTTGATCCGCGAAGCGAAGGTCATCAAGCCTGATCTCAAATCCTGTCTGGTGATTAATCGCAAGATCACCAACACCGCGATCGGGCGAGATGTGCGGGAGACTCTCCAGGAACTCGACGTTCCTGTTCTCAAGGCTGACATCGCTCAACGTGTCGCCTTTGCAGAGTCTCTGGCTGCTGGTGAGACGGTTCAAAGCAAGTCGCTTTCCAAAGCCGCCCGCGAGATCAAGCGTTTCGTTCAAGAACTCAAGAGGATAAAATGAGCAAGAAGATAAAACTCTCCTCTCGCCCGGCCGAACCGGTCAACTCGGACGCCTGGGTCAATCAACGAATCGTTCCCGAGGAATCCAAGCCAACCATCAAGCCCAAACGTCTGACCGTCGACATCGAACCACATCTGCACCGCCGTTTGCGGTTGCACTGCCTCCAGCAGGATGTCTCTGTGACGCAGTTCGTCTGTGACCTGATCATCAAGACTCTCCCCAACGAATAACTCTTCTTTTCCTATCGCCATCGTTGAAATGCATCCCTGGTTCATCAACCTGTGGATGAACTTCCCTGCTCCGCATTCTTTGCTTGTCTCACATTCGGTTCAGTGACACTCTATGACCACCTAAGCACTGCTTAGGAGACAAGCCTATACAACTTATATAACTTTTTGTTCACTTTAGTTGCTGCTTCTTGACCCCCTGCTGGGGCCTCCATATCGTTTCACATGTTAATCGCAACTCAAGGCCAAAGCGTCGCCGCGACGCAGCAATATTTTCAGCAAGTGCTCTGTCTGGGGGATTATTACCTGGGGCAAGAGGTCGCTGGTCATTGGCATGGTAAGGGGGCAGAAGTCCTGGGCTTGGGTCAGGGTTCGAAGGTCACCGCAGAACAATTCCGATACTTCCTCCACGGGCACCATCCAGTCACCGGTAATCAGCTGACGCAACGTCAACGGGCCGATCGCAGACCCGGCGTGGATTTGACGTTCTCCGTTCCCAAAAGTGTGTCGTTGGCCTGGGCAATCAACGACGACGAACGGATCGTCGAACTCCTCCGGCAAACCGTGCAGGAAACCATGTCCAAGGACATCGAACCCCTGATGCAGCGCCGCGTTCGAACTGGTGAAAAAGCCTACACCAAAGAACGGACACCGACCAGCAAACTGATCTACGCCGACTTTCTGCATAAAACATCGCGACCCGTGGACGGTAAACCCGATCCGCACCTGCATATTCACGCGTTCGTGATCAACTGGACTGAGCACCATTTCAAACATTACGCAGGCGAGTTTGAAGAAATCATCCGCCAGCGTCCCAGCCTGCAAGCAAAATTCGAAGCCCGCCTGGCCCGCAAACTCCAGCGCGAACTCGGCTACCAGATCGAGAAGGTCTCTTATGAGCAGAGCGGCCAACGCAAAACCGGTTGGGAGATTGCCGGGATCACCCGCCAAACCATCGAAAAGTTCAGCCAGAGAACCGAACAGGTCGAAGCTTACGCGGCTGAACACGGAATTACCGATGCCTTTGCCAAAGCAAAGCTGGGCGTCAAGACCCGCGAAAAGAAAGACACCGGCCTGACGATTGACCAACTGCGCCACGAATGGCGATCTCGCTTAACACAGGAAGAACGAGAGAGTTTTCGCAGGGTGAAAGACAGCCGAGCGATTGATCGCGAGTTAGCGAACGAACATACAGTCGCACGCGAAGCCCTGAACTATGCCCTGGAACATCATCTTTATCGTAACTCCACCGTCGAACGCCAGCAGATCATGGGCACTGCGCTCGAACAGGCGGTGACGGTCGCGCCTGAGCAGATGGAACAAGCCTTCGACCAGCTGCCGGTGATCCGCAAGCTCCGTAACGTCGAAGGGGCTCCGCGCGAATTCGTGACCACCAAGGAAGTCTTGAATGCCGAGAATGAGATCATCATGTTTGCCCGCGATGGTCGGGGAACTCGCAAAGCCCTCGGAAACGAGGCGTATCGTTTCCAGAGAGACTGGTTGAACGAGCAGCAAAAAGAGGCTGTGAACCACATCCTCACGTCCCGAGATGCGGTGATGGCGGTCCTGGGCGGTGCAGGCACAGGCAAGTCCTCCCTCCTCCAGGAAGTTGCGGATGCCCTCCAGCGCAACGGCAAGCAACTGTTTACGTTCGCCCCGTCCACCGGTGCGCGCGAAGTGCTCGAAGGCAAAGGCTTTTCGCAGGCCCAGACGGTCGAGCATCTCTTGAGGAACGAGCAGCTGCAAAAACAGATCAGCGGCCAACTCCTATGGATTGATGAAGCCGGACTGCTGGATGTCCGGGCGATGCAGGGCATCTTCCGTGTGGCGAAGGAACAAAACGCCCGAGTGGTACTGTCCGGAGATACGCGGCAACACAGTGCTCCCCGGCGCGGCGAAGCGCTACGGCTCCTGGAAAAAGAAGCGGGCCTGAAAATCGCCCGTGTGGAGACGATCCAGCGCCAGCGCGGCACATATAAGGAAGCCGTCGCTCTCATCAGCAAGGGCCAGGAGATCGTCGAGCAGCGATCTGGCAAGACCGGCCTGTTGGCGGGCTTTGATCTGCTCGATGAGCTGGGCAAGATCCAGGAGGTCTCCGGTGAGCAGCGAACCTCCCTCCTCGCTCAGAAATACCTCCATTCGCAGGCCCAGGGAAAATCGACGCTGATCGTCGCTCCCACGCACCGTGAAGCTCGCGAGGTCACCAGCACGATCCGGGAGCAACTCAAAGAAAATGGCTTGCTGAATCGTGAAGAATTCTCTCTCCTTCAGTTGCGTTCGCTCAATTGGACCGACGCCGAAAAGAGAAACCCATCCTCCTACCACGGTCAAGAAAATCTTGTCGTGCAGTTCCATCAGAACGTCAAGGGCGGTTTTCAGCGCGGCCAGCGGTATCGAGTCACCGGTGTCGATGGGCAAGGAATCAGCCTTGTGCCCCAGGCGGGGGGACCAACTCAACACCTACCCCAGTCGGCGGCAGACCGCTTCGAGGTCTACCGGTCCAGCACCGTTTCTCTGTCTGTGGGCGATCAAGTCCGCTTCAGTCTAGGTGGCACAGCCATCGACCAGAAACGCCGGATCGCCAATGGCCGGCTGGATGAAATCTCTGGGTTCGACCGGCAGGGGAACCTTCGTTTGAAAAGCGGGCTTTTAATACCCCGTGATTTCGGCCACCTCGATTATGGTTACGTCATCACCAGCCATGCCAGCCAGGGGAAGGATCGGGATGTCGCGATCGCAGCCATGGGGTCCGATTCCCTGCCCGCCATCAATGCTCAGCAGTTCTATGTCACCGTCTCACGGGGCAAAGAGGATGTCATGATTTATGTCGACGACAAGGCACGTGTGCGTCAGGCGATTGCCCGTTCGGGTGCTCAGTTGTCGGCCACAGAGTTGGTTCAGGAATCCGCCTACGAGAATGTCTGGGACCGCCCCTCCTCCCGGTCATCACGAGGGCACGATCTGTCCGCTGGCCGAGGTTGGCCCAACGTGAAAGACCGGTTCGTGGCCTGGTGGCGGGATCGGGTCACCAGCGGCTTCGATCGGGCGCTGAATACACACGAACCAGCCTCTGGTCGCGAGCGCTCGATGACCTGGGGACCATCTCCCAGCTATGGAAAGAGTTAAGTCATGACACCCGCTTCCCGTGCCTTCGCTGATGTCCGTCGGGAACAGATTCTGCGTTCCCGGCAGCAGATGGTTGCGGCACCGGCCGCCTCGCCCCCCTGGCGAAGCATCCAGTCGGGCGAGATGCCCCCGTTGATGTTTCAGTTGCGGCTGTTATCGGGGGAACTGATTTGCTATCCCTACTCCGACTTGCGGGAGGTTCGCTGCAAGGATGCGGGCTGCATTCAGCTAGGACTGCACGGCATCATGCCACTCCTCATCACGTTCGAAGGTCGGCATCTGCGGGATCTGGCGGAGCTGCTCAGCTGCGGCCTGGTGAACTGGATTCAGGAGCAAAGCGACCGGGAGGATCACGACCCGGAAACCGCACCCCGGATCAGCCAGATCCGCATCGAAAAATATCCGAAGTAGGTGCGGCCAGTCCCCCCTCCTCCCGGTTGTCACGAATTCGCGACAACGAGTCAAGGAGCAATCTGGCAAGAAAATCGCCTGCCAAGAGAGATGTTCCCGGCAGGCGCAGGACCTTCAATCCATCATTCCCTCATCGCTGCTTCCAGTTCGGCAATCTCGGCTTCATCCACCTCAAAGGTCGTGAACGGTTCGCCCCACAGTTCCCCATCCGTGCGTGGATAGATGCGGAGGGACAGTCCCGTCGCGGTTCGCTCAATGGCGATATCAAACCGTCGGTCGACTTCGACATAGATGTGATGGGGGATCTGGTCATTGAGCTCGATGTTGTAGCTGGTCATGGTACGGTTCCTTTCCAAGTGTGTGATCAGGTATGCGTGCTAAATATGGGCATCGATGAGCACCAGATAATGATCGCGGTAGCGTGCGAGGATCTGACTTTGCTCCTCCTGCCAAGCGGCTTCCTCTTTCTCGTTGGCGGCAATGGCCCACCAGCCCATCTTGCCGCATTCGTGCCACTGGCCGTCCGGGGTAATCAGGGCGTAGGTCCATTTGCCGTTGGCCAGAATCTGGAAGATCGGGGCCGAGTTATCTGCGATTGTGTTGGTGGAGGTTTCACGGTCGTGCAGCCACCCGTCCCAGCGTCCGCCGATTACGTACCAGTCCCAGCGTGATTGCGGGTTGTACGTGGAGATCGGATTACTGTCCTCATCGAAGGTGTTATGTCGTTGCACGAACTCGCGGTAACGAGCCTCGGGTGTCATCTGCTGGAGCCGCTGTAGATGTTCACGGCAGCGATCGAGGTCGTAGTGCGGCGAGCGTGTTTCGATGATCCGTTCCATGTGGCTGGTTTCCCGCTTAAGATCGTCGGCGGCCTGATCGAGGTCGTAGCAGATGTAGGGTTCGACTTGCTTATTTTCGTTATACGAGGCCATCTGGAGGGCGATATATTCCTCAGCAAGGGGGAGCTGATCGGCCGGGATTAGGATGCCTACGGTGAAATGTGTCATGTGTGTCTCCATCAAAAGAGGTTGCGTTCCCCTCGTCCTGCCGCCGTGGCCCAGTTCGACCGCTCAAGGGGTCTGGGTGCGGGCCGCCGCGCCGCGGCAACACGGCCCCTTGAAGGGGCGAACGACACGGCGAACCTGAGGGAACATGCAACCGCTGGATGGAGCAGACAGGGGTCGACAGGTTGGTGTCACACGGCTATGAAAATGCGGACTGTAGGATTCACGCCGATGCGGAACCACGACGAAGCGACAATACGACATTCGTGCGAAGAACGTGCGGGACGAAAACTAGAGCGTCATATTGGGAAAGCACGCAGCAACTGACGGCTCGCTGGAAGTTCCGGACAACAGGATGAAAGCGGCTGGAGTTGTCGAGGCCCGGCTGGTCGCGAATTCGTGACAACGGGTCAAGGGGGAATGAGGTGAAAAACTCACCTGCCGAGTGATGTTCCCGAAACCAGCCCCTGCATCATCTCGATCGCGAGGGAGAAGTTGAGCGGGACGTGAACAGGATTTTAGTTTGGTTGTACATCCCAAGGATTGATCGTGATGACTCCGGATTCCTTGAAATCGCTGATGTTGCGGGTGGCCAGCGTCCCGCCATGGGTGGCGACGATTCCGGCAATCTCCAGGTCTCGAATCTCCGAAGACAAGCCAACCAGCTTGCGAGACTTGGCAATTTTCGCCGCTTCAGCTGCGGAGGCGAAGTCAAAAGGAAGTATTCGGTTCATGAAGATCATGTTGAGAGCGGTCTCAAACGCATTTCGTAAAGCATGCTGACGCTTGCCATCGGGATGGATCTCAATCCCATGGTAAATCTCAAATACCGTCACGGTCGTGGTCCAGATCTCATCCGGAGCTTGACGATTGATCCAATCCGTGACCACCGTCTCTGGTCGCTGCCGCATCAACTCGGAAACAACATTCGTATCCAGGACGATCATCACTTGAACTCCGGCGAGCGAACGGGCTGTCCCTTCAACTCGGGGATCGATTCGTCATCCGTCAATCCGATTTCAGAAAACAACTCGGCCATTTGCTGGCCAAACGGCAATTGAGACGGCTGCCGACCTCTGTCGGCGAAGCTCTGGGACTTGAGCCATTCCTCGACGCTCAGACCGCGCGCGGCAGCCTGTTTGCGAAGAGCATTATAGGTCTCGTTGTCAATCGTCAGTTTTACCATGGTCGAGGTCTCCATGACAACTATATCACAATCTCATGGCGAAAGGAAAGAATAGATTTCTTGGCCAAAACCGATCACAACCGTCCCTGTCCAGTAGTGTTACATCGAGATTTCCCGGCAAGAAAGGAGTTCTCCGCAGCTTGTCACGAATTCGCGACAAACGGTCAAGGGGCTTTTTGTCAAGAAAATCGCCTGCCGAGTGATGATCCCGGCAGGCGATGGAGAGTTATTCTTCCACGGCATCGGCTGGATCGGTTGCCAAGTGCTCGGTGATCCAGGTGTCGGCTTGGTCGAGGAGTTTGGCCAGGGTCAGCAGGTCGTCCCGACCGAAGCTTTTGGTCTGCTTCCATTCATCGCCGGCACGGTAGCTACGCTGGGGTGTGATGTTGAAGTACTTCTTCCCCTCCTCCGTGGTGTTTTCGAAGATCGCCACGCTGATGGTGCCGCGACGCAGACGTTGGATCGGTGAGTTGTTGGTGGACATGGTCATTTCCTTTTCTGTTGTGGGGGCTGGTTCATTCCAGCCGCAAGCGGACTAGCTCACACGCGAAGGCCTGATGTCATGGGGTTGGTGCGGACGCAGCGCAGCGAGTCTCGGCCCGATTGACAGCAAAGGCCTGCGTGTGAGATCGCTTGTGTCAGGCTGGCAATGCAATCCGGCACATCACCACGGATGAGAAAGACCACATTCCTACATTCTCACAAGATCACATCGCCGTCCCTGCGGACAATCGGATGGACGATGAAACGTCTTCACGAAGGACAGGTGAAACGAACTCACGACATCACGCTTTTGCGGAAGACCGGTGAATTGGTGATGTGGAAACCAACAATTGCGGATTGTCGTAAAACCACAACCCCGGCCCTTCGTATCGACCCAAGGGCACAAAAACGGCAATCCGATTCCACGACGCAACGACAGACCACAGCATCGTCAACCCACAGTGCCGGGAAGTCGTATCGCAGGTAATACGCAATACTGCAAGAGCGATTTGCCACAATTCCGACTCCCCGACAATCCAGCATTCTGGAACGGCACATATTCGACAAGTCGTTGTTTCGCAAAAGCGACTTCTCATAGTGCTGCCTTGGCGACTTTCTGTTTCCACGATTCACCGGCTTTCTTGATCGCCGATTGCCTGGTAATACTGGTTGTCGTAGGCACGGCATTCCGCAACATCACATCACCGACATTACGACATCACGAGCTTGTGGTCTGTCGTGTTTGTGGACTGTCGTAACACATCATTCCAGTCCTCACCGGGGCGAGGAGGGCAATGTTCTCGGATCACATGCGGGCCATCGGCCAGTACCTCACGAATGCGTGCCGTCAAAGCCCGGCCACCCTCATCATGATCACAGGCTAGGATAATCGTGGAGCCGGTCGGGAGGTGAGCGGCGGACGCTTGGAGATCTTCCGCCTGGGCGGGACTGATCTGCCCTGCGGTACTGGCATACCGGGTCCGCTCGAGTCCGTGTAAGGCGGCATAGCTCAGCAGATCGATCGCGGTTTCACAGATCACCAGCGTGTGATCATCCGGCTGACAGTTTGAGATCGCCAGCCCCTTGGTGCCACTTGGAGAAAATCCCGTCCAGTTCTTGTTCTTGACTTCGAAGCCGCAGATCTCCCCCTGACGAAGATGACCGAAGAGGGCATTGCCACGCCGATCAATGCGAATCAGATCGGCAAAGCTAGGATGCAAGAGGAGGGAGCGGGGGATGCGGCGTTCATATTCGAGGTAGGGATGAGTGATCCTTAATGGCTGAGCAGCATTCCAGACGGACTGGACTTTGTCGAAGTCCGTCACAACCGGCTGCAGGTCGAACGGGAGCGGGGGCGATGGGAAAGAGGGGGACGTCGAACCGTTGAGCCAGGGACGCAAACGCTTCCGGACTTCCCCGATCGAAAGACGTTCTCGCGATTGCAAAAAATCAATGATCGAGCCGCGATCCGATCCCTTGGCATTGAAATAGACATAGTGCCCATTGGTGTTCCGCTTGATGACCAGCTTATCACCATTGGGATGTCGCATGATGACGCTGTTCCGGCTGCTCTGTTTGCGGTCGAGCGTGAAGCCGCACGTGGCGAGGTATTGCGGGAAATCGATCCGCTTGAATTCCGTCAATTCGTCCGCACGGGAAAGCATGCTTTCATCCTAGCGCGAGCGGATGAGGGAAGACGAACATTCGCGGGGGCGATGGGAAAAAGGGCTGGGGATAAGTTTTGTTATTAGAGTCTCGTCTCGTCGTGAATGTGGGAGTTCGTACCGTCGGCAAGTCGTAATACCGAGGAATCGTATTCCCGGCCAAGTCCGCCCCGCAAAGCGAGACCAAGCCGGTGCCGTGGGGCGTCAGGAGACAATTGACTTTGTCCGGCGAATTGCCTTCAGACGGCCTTGTGGCGAGTTCAGTCGCGATGATGTTGCGAGAGGTCAATGGTTTGTCCCAGCAAAACCCCGGCCATTCCTTCCGCTTTTTGTTTTCCTATCGCCCATCTTCTAACATTCGCGCAGCGCGGTTGGCCTGACCGTCAGGACGGAGGAGGGGTTAAAGCTGTGTTTGAATGGAGTGTTACGCACCTTCGATTTCAGCGGAAACCGGCACTCATCGTGGATCACCAAAACGGCCCGGTGTGTGAACTATCGAAACTCGGTGTGTGAACCCCCGAACACTGGTGGGTAAACCATCGAAGATCACGCCCACGTGTGTGAACTATCGAATCACCCGATTCCGGTGGGTGAAATATCGATTCTAAGCCGCAGGTGGGTGATCTATCGAAAGTGCTTGATCGAATCCCCGAACCATGGAATTCTGAGTCCATGATCGATGATTCCTCCACCGCGCGCTCACCCTTGCTGCCTGAACGTCACCCGACGCCGGACTTTTTCGTGGTGGATATCTTTGATGCGACTCCCAAAGGGGACATGGCCTCGATGGAGCATCCGATCTTTTCACTGTCGACAAAGCCGGATCATCGCATCCGCCGGTATGAACACAACGGCAAGTTCATCGAGATCAATCCCTCCGCCGAAGGTCTGGCGACCGTTCATGACCGCGATATCCTGATCTACTGCATTTCGCACCTGGTCTCGGCGCTCAATGACAATCGTCCCATTTCCCAGACGATCCACTTCAAGGCCCACGACCTCCTCAAAGCCACCAACCGCATGACCAATGGCCAAGGCTACGAAGCGCTCAAGGCTGCCATGGTCCGTCTCTCCGGCACCCGAATCAGTACCAACATCACCTCCGGCGGCTACGAGGAATTCGAAACCTTCGGTCTCATCGAACGGGCCAAGATCGTCCGCGAAACCCGCGATGGCCGGATGCAAGAGGTGGAAGTCAAACTCTCCGACTGGGTCTTCAACGCCATCCAGGCCAAGGAAGTTTTGACGCTCCACCGCGATTACTTCCGCTTGCGTCGCCCCATCGAACGCAGGCTCTATGAACTGGCCCGCAAACATTGCGGACGCCAACACGAATGGAGAATCTCATTGGATCTGCTTCGCAAGAAGTGCGGCTCCGGTTCCACGCTGAAGGAATTCAAACGCCTCGTCTCCCGCGTGATCGCCGACGACATCGCGACCGACCACCTGCCGGACTATCGCATCCGCTTTGACGAATATTCGCCAAATCCCCAAGACATTATCCTCTTCGAGAACCGAGGCAGTATCCCCACGCAGGTCACAACCGATTCGTCCATTCCACCTCTTGATCCTGAGACCTACCACGAGGCCCGCCAGCATGCCCCCGGCTGGGATGTCTACGAACTCGAACGCCAATGGCGCTCCTGGCTGGAGATGTCGGGAGCGGAGCCACCCCGCAGCCCGGATGCGGCATTCATTGGATTTTGCCGCAAATGGGCGGAGCGGCGGAACGGATTGACATAAAACGGTGTCAGGAAAAGCTTGCGCTTTCGGTCGGCAATGGCTATATGAAATCTGGATTAACAACACCTGGTACTGGATGACCGACGATTTTAGAGTGATTCCCTTGCAAGAGTTTCAGACGCACACACAACGCATGGAACAGGTGTGTTGCGACTGGTTGGCCGGAACCGTAACGAACGAAGTCTTTCTTCAGATAAGCGAAAGCGAATTTTCAGAGCCGTACGCCATTGCTGAGATCACGACCGATGATGACGAGTTTGATTGGGATCTTATCCCGGACGACCTGATGGAGGCGTCTGAAAACGCCTTGGAAACCCATCGACAGGTCCGGAAACTGCTCCAAGCCGTGCGGCAGGCGATTCGCATTCTCGAGACGACAAATACCGATGACCTGCTGGGGCGTGCGGCGCATCTCGG
Organism: Planctomycetaceae bacterium; assembly: GCA_041753175.1. Lineage (GTDB taxonomy): Bacteria > Planctomycetota > Planctomycetia > Planctomycetales > Planctomycetaceae > SXPC01. The sequence continues at coordinate 7,951 of JBGSVC010000131.1, read as the reverse complement.
GTTCTATCTGCGAGAGTATGGCTTTGATTATTCGCATCTATATTCGCGACATGGAACGAAATCCAGCAGGCTAATCAACCAACTTCCTTCTCCCAAGCCATAAGCCGATTCTCCATCGTTCGTCGAAAACGATCACCCACTGATGTAAGTCCCGTTAGCTCCGCGAGCCTTGCGAAATCAATCTGTTGATCGGAGTCTCCCAAATCTACATTCGTGTCGATTGAGCTTTCCGTTTCACTTTTAAGAACTTCGACGATTTTGAGTGCGCGCGATTCACCCAAAATTGCCATCAGCCCATCACAGTCAACGACCGCCGACCAAAGAAGGTTCGTACCTTTGGGATCGACTCTCAAGTCGTAGGCTAAAAAGGCGTGGCAGCGGGTACCCAGCAGTCGCAGAGCGAAAAAATCTGTATGCTTGTCTTTGTCAGACACCACTTTGATTTGCTGAAAAGAGCTCGCAAGGTTCGCGGAGGTAAAGGGAACATACTTCTTTAGACCTGGAATGCCAAAGTAGAGCAAGTACCTTCGTCGATCAATGACCTCCAAAAAAGCCAATACTTCCAGCCAATCTCGCCAACTGGACTGCAATCGATCATAGATCGCCTGTGCTTCGGGAACGGCCTTCTGTCCGGAAATATAGGCGGCTGCATAATACTCGCAGACGGTTTTATGAATATAGGTGCAAATTCCGCCTTCTTCGAAAATCAGGTTGGTGATTTTAATAATATCGTCGACTACCAACTCCGCATCGACGGTTCTGCCGTAGCGGTGCGCGTTCAGAAGAGCATCCATTTCTTGAGTGAGCTCATACAGATGTATCCTTCTCACTTTTTGCTGAGAGTAAAGTCGATAAGACAATTCAAAGACAATTTGCTGGATTTGTCGAGGCTTCAACTTACTGGAAATCGGTCGTTTCAAATGGCCAGATTCTGATCGATTGTGACGTCGAATCAAGGCGTCAACCAGATCATGAAAAAATGCCACCAGGTTTTTAGGCACAGTTCTGGAATGTTCAAAATTGACAACCAAAAGGACAACAAAAATCGCCGTTTGTAACAGTTCGGTGATTTGAATGTCCGTCGACTTTAAGCCCTCCAAGATCACATTCCAGTCACGTTCGTCGGCATACAACTTGATAAGCGCCAGGACGTCGTCCGGTTCATAAGGAAGAATAGAGTAGGGATGGAGCCAGTCACATTCCAAAATTCCACTGTCCGGACGAGAAGTAACTATGATCCGCAGTCGAGGATACGTCTCGTGAAGCTCGGCCAGATCGGCGAGAAATCGTTGACGATCCTGGCTCGCCAACTCGTCGTAAGCATCGAATAGCAGGGAAACTTGAGATTGATCAAAGATGATCTCCATCTGTGTCAGGGTGTCACACAGCTTCCAATTCTGAAGGCGTCGTAAAATCTGCGACTTCAAGGGCAAGTCCTGTAACAGTCTGAGTTCGAAGAACAACGGAAGCGATTGTGCCTTGAGAGCTTCTTGAATGGTCAAGTAACGCAGAAAGATCGATTTTCCTTGTCCTGCCACGCCCAAGACAACGCTTGCGGTACTAGGTAAATCCTCCAGCTGATGGCAGACAAATGATGGGCGTGGAGCCTGGGTGGCAGTCTTGGGAATGACACGATCTTTCAATTTCGTCTGAAAATAATAATCCCTCAGAAAGATTTTCTCTCCCGGCTTGATCAGCGAGTGAACCTTCTCCACATCGAGCAGCACAGATTCCAATTTGCGGATCTGTTCTGAGGTGATTGTCCCCTCGGACGGCTGCGGAAGTTTGGCGATCTCGCCTAAAGGGCACTTTAAGATCTTCGATATTGCAAAGAGTGCAATGGTTTCCATACGTGGGTGAGGAATATCCGAATCAGGAGCATCCTTCGCTTTTTGATATCTTGTTTTCTTTCCCGTCTCTGCGTACGACATTCGCGGTTGGCTGATGCCAGCCAGCTTCCAGAAGTCGCTTTGCTTCAGGCTTCTGCTGATTCGCAGTTTTCGTATTCGATCCGGATACCACTCCAGCAATTCGGGATATGGACCGCGGAACTCAGCCTTAAGCTCCGCATCGATTACCTGATAGTCATGATCGATATGCATGATATGGCGCGAATATAGACGTGGTGCATAAAAGTGAGATTTGATCCATGTCCGAGATCCTACCAAAATGCCCGTGCTTTCGCGTCATGGATCATGTGATTCATGGTGGAACATTTCGATAGACCTGTTCCACAGCGGTATTCAGGGCTGTTTTCAGCCCAAAGATTTTACCTTGGAGGTTGTATGCCCACAAACTCTGTCCTGACGTTGGCCCAAGCGGCCCCAGCTGATCCCGAAGGTGCCGGTGCCTTCTGGGGAATCGTGATTATCATCGGATTGCTGATCGCCATCATTCGCGCAGCGACAAAAAAGAAGGAATACGACGTCCACATGCGTGGCCAGATCCGCGAACGCTAGTCGATTCTCACCACGGCGGGCTCGGTCCGAGCCCGCTTTTTCTTCTGGAAGGAATATCTATGGATCTGCCTAATTCAAACGCCTACCGATTCATCGCCTTGAGATTCCTTCATGACTGGTGGTGGTTGATCATCCTGTTCCTGGTGGCGCTCACGTTCACCTTTCCCCTGGGATTGATCATCTGCCTGATCCTGATCTGGAGAATCTGCGAAGTCGCTCTCAGCTGTGTCGTCTTGCACAGGCTGAATACGCCAGAGCGGTCACGAGACAATGTCCGTCCCTGAACTTTCAACCCTCCCCATTCATCTCAGAGAAGAAAGATCTCCCCATGCCGCCCAACCCATTCCACCTGATTGCCGACAAGGCCGACTACGTCGAATTCCTCAATGCTTTGGCCAATACGCCCGAGCAACTGCTCGAAGCGCAGGAGGTCGATTTTCGGAACGGCGAACTCAGTCCTGCCGAAGCCGCGGAGTTCATCGTCAGCGTCTGCAGCCGGAAAATGGCGGAAGGCATCTTGGTTGTGGGAGCCTACCTCTACGTCGGCTCCCGGATGGTCGAACCCGATCAGCAAGCTGAGCAGCTCAAGCTCTTGTGTGACGCAATCCCCATCCGGCTCAAGAAGGCCTACGACTGCATCAACATCTGGAAGGCATTCGGCAAGACCATGCTGTCGGAACTGGAGCTGATGAAGTACTTCCCGACCGAAAGCCTCAGGATCCTGTCCCAGAAGCAAACGAGGTCCGAAGCTCGCGAAGCAGCACGCGCCATGGCCCGTCGAGGTGAGCGGGTCACGATCCGTGAAGCCAAACGCTTGGCCAAAGAATATGCAGCCCCTGGTTCTCAGCAGGCAGTCCGATCTCCAAGCAAACCGTCTCGGTGTCTGTATACGGGGCAGGTGGTGCGGATCTACCTGGGGCCGGATCTGAACCGGGATCAAGCCGACTGGCAGATCGTGATTGAGGAACTCCGACAGGCGATCGAAGCCCTGAGCCATCAGGGCCAAGATGCCGCAATGGCGGTCGCCTAAGGAGGTCATCATGCTGGAACCATTCCGAGGATTCGACCAAGCTTTCGAGCGTTCGCCGGTCGCACCATCATCGATGCTGCCGCCGCTGAGACGCCGCAAGACGTTCATGCAGAAGACCTACTTCCTGCTGGCGAACCTGATCATCATGCCGATCCTGATGGTCGTTTATGCGACCATTATCGCCGACGGCCTGCGGGTGACGCTGCCGATCTTTCAGCGGAAGCTCTACACCCTGCCGGTCCCCGGCCTGGGACTGCTGCGGCAATATGACGGCTGGAATCGGGCGGATCTCTCGATAGTCGTTTCTCTGCTGCTGTTCGTCGCTCTGACCTGGTTGTGGATGCGGGTGATTTCGGAACTGCAAGGTTTCGGCACGATCCTGCAGCATCGCGAGCAGTCGCCGTATTACTTCTACCTGGTTGCGACCATCGCCGGGGTGATCATCCTGGGGGACGCCGCGCTGTTCTGGGCAGGCATCCAGGCCCAGTCTGCCGGGGGCTGGAATGAGGTGCCCGAATTTGTGGCCCCACTGGCCACGTTGCTTTATACGTGCGGTGTCGCGGCTGTCGGAGCCTGGCACGCAGACCATCGTCATTCCTCGCATGTTTAACCGATTGGAGAATTGTCATGGGAAAACTGTTCAAACTACGACTGGCGATCACGATGCTCGCCCTGGTGACCTGCGGGTGCATCAAGAGTCAGGAACTGGAGCAAGCCGCACCGTTCGAGGAGGAGGGGCTGGATGCGGTCCTGTGCATCACGATCGACCAGAGTGGGAGCTTTACCGAGTTTTTCCGGGATCGCGCTCATACCGTCTTCCTGGAAATCGCCAACCGTTTCTTCACCAGTGGCATGGGTGGCCGGACACGTCTCGTGATCGGCCAACTCTCCGGAAACGACAACGTCATGCTCTTCGAAGGGTCTCCGGGGGATTTCCGCAAGCGATTTTCGAGTCCCGAAGAATTCAGCGCTTACCTCGAATCGCAATCCGATCCCAACAGCTCGCAGGTCTACGTCGCCACAAAACGAACCGTCGATCACGTATTGGCCATGTCCGGCATTACGAACGAAACAAAAGTGCTGACAGTGATCCTCAGCGATATGGTTGATAGCGAATCGAACACTGCCGTTTCGCAGCACAAGCAGGACGAGATGCTGCTGTCCCTGGCCAACTACCAACGGAGCGGGGGAGCGCTGGCTCTGTACTACGTGCATCACGATTTGATGCCCCAGTGGCACGGCCTGCTGCGAAAAGCTGGGTTTCAGCCGGGGTACTACATCATCGAGAACAATCTGTCCGCCAGTCCGCAGCTTCCCAGTTTTGAATAGGGGATCTCATGCAGACTCATTCCGTCGATGTCCTGGAGGATCTGCCGCGTGGCCGGTATCAAGGTCACGTGGGCACACCTCCACAAGCGTATTTCGAAGCTCCCGAGAACCTGGCGGCCACGGAATCGTGGCGGATCGAAGTGCAGCACAACGCTCAGGGAAAAGTTTTCCTGGGCGTCAGCGGAGGAGAGATCGTCCAGAACGGCCGGCTGCCGGATGGCCGGGTCAAACGGCATGTTATTGGAGGAATTCCACTGGGAGTCGGGGATGATCGGCACGTCATTCTGCTGGCGGGGAGTCGGGCAGGTAAGGGACGGAGCTTCTTTCTGCCAAATCTTTTCTTGCTGCCACCAACAGTGTCGCTGTTCGTCAATGACCCCAAGGGAGAACTGGCCAGGACAACCGCTGGGTACCGTGCCAAAATTCTCGGCCAGAAGGTGGTGGTGATTGATCCTCTGGACGTCTCTGGCATGAGCACGTTGCCTTACCGTGTCGGATTCAACACGTTTTTGTCACTCGACCCGAGCGACAAAACCACCTTTGTACCGAAATGCCGGTTGAATGCCCATTCCATCATCGTCTCCGAAAACAGCACCAAAGACCCTCATTGGGACCAAACGTCCGAGTCCGCCCTCTCCATGTTAATCGGTCACGTCGCAAGCTTTCTGCGTTATGAGGGAATGCGGGATCTGGTGACGGTCTGGTTTCTGGCTTCCGAACTCCTGGCGGACGATCCGAATGATCCTGGCCGCTACTGGTTGGAAAAAGAGCTCATGTCCAATGACGCAGGTGGCGGCATGATTCGCAATGCCTGCCGTCAAACCTACGACCGGACGGGCGGTGAAGCCTCCTCGGTCATCTCAAACCTGCGGAAGCATCTGGACTTTTTAGGAATGGAGCCGATTCAGGAATGCGTGAGCGGACCCTCCCATCACCCGCGCGATTTTGTCAGTCAACCCATGACAGTTTACGTCTGCTGCCCCACACTCATGGGAGGGGATCTCACGGGATGGAAACGGATGCTGATCCAAACCCATCTGGCCAGCCACGAAGAATACGCCGAGGAGAGCCGACACCGAGCCTATTACTTCCTGGATGAATTTCACCAGTTCCAGAACTTACGAGCCGTCGAACAGTCCGCCGCTCAGATCGCTGGTCTGGGCCAGGGCGTCACGCTGGTCATCGGACTGCAGGATCTCAATCAGATCAAACGACTCTACCCTCATTCCTGGGAAACATTCATCGGAAATGCCGGGCTGATGATCGCGTTCGGTTTGGCGGACAGCACCAGCCTGGAATACACCTCCAAAATGTTGGGCGAGGCAGCCACCCTGACGCGCTCGACGAACGCTCCCGGTTTCGATCAGGCGACGCAGCACGCTGCGACGGGCGAATCCTGGTCTCTCGGCTCCCATCGTCTGTTGACTCCCGATGAAGTCGGCCGCTACTTCGCACGCGATGATCCCAAGCTCCGACAGCTGATCCTGAGATCGGGATACCGGCCCGCCATCATCCAGCGAGCGTTCTACGACCAGCATCCCCTGTTTGCCGGGAAAGTGCGCGATGAGTAAATCCAAATTCCTTTGTGTGACAGCTCCCGGCCTGCCGACCTATCCACGGCTGTGGTTCGATCCAGAGCGGAAGCGAGCCTATGTCATCGCGCGGCTGGCCACATGGCGGAGCTACGAACGCGCCATCCGCACGACGATGCTCCTGCGTTGGACTCTCAACGGTCTGCTTGTCTGGACACTCTGGGCACGCCTGCCATTTCGGGACGCACCGATCGCACAAGGCTTTTTCACTTTCGTTGGCTTCGGATTTTTCGCCATGTTGACCAAGGCTGTCCTCCACCCCACGCTGGATGGCTTCTGGGCCAGACAACTCTATTCGATCCGCACCACGTTCTGGTTCACACCGGACGCCATCGCCTTTCACAGCCCGCTCTACGAGAACGGCATCCTCTTGTGGAGAACATGGAGAGATCAACCAGTCCAGGGCCGCTTTGATCTGTCGCCGGACCTGGAGGCCGCTTCCTTGAAAATGAGTGCGAACTCCAAGGTCGCCCCGAATCCGAACCTGCAAACCGCTCATGTGCTGAGACTACTCATCGCCTCGCATGATACCCAACAAACCACTCAAAAGATCAGCCACCCCCAGTTGATTCGAGCCATCCCCGTAGCAGAAATCGACCTGCGAGACGCGCAGCAACTGACCATTGTCCTCACAGCCGCATCCGCCATCACGGCCCCGCAACCCGATCTTTCCCGTGCCCAATCCTTTGGTCTTGATCTCGATACTGTCGTTTCCCGCTGAGGTGAGCCATGTTCTATACCGTCAAAGAAGTCTCCCAACAGCTGAAGATCAGCCTGAGCATGGTCTACGCCCTGATCAGCCGCGGCGAGTTGATTGCCCACGAGATCGGCTCCTGCAAACGCATCAAACAGCAAGACCTCGATGCATACCTGGAACAGCAACGAAACGCACCGGTGCGTTTACCGAAAAACGTGGGGCGGCATTTCTAAACCGGGACAATAGGAAAAGAGGGGATCGATATGACAATCCTGGAAACGGTATCGCTGGGCATCGGAGTCTCGCTGGACGCTTTTGCGATTGCACTGGCCACGAGTCTGCAGCCCATTCGCAGCACTTGGCGCAGGCAAATGGAGTTGGTTGTCATCATGGCGTCCTGCGCAGGAATCAGTTTGTTCGCTGCGATCACCCTGGGCCACTGGTTCGCCGGTCAAGAGGATCTCGTTCCGCCGTGGCTGCTCCCCATTCTTCTGGCAGGGATCGGCTTTGACATGATCCTCAGAGCCAATGACGATGCTCAGCCCTGTCCCGCAGCTTCCCACAATCTGTTCTCTGTGATTGTTCTGGGAATGTTGGCCAGTGTGGATGTCGGGGCAGTGGGAGTGGCGATCGGCCTGGAGAAGGCATGCGCAGGAATGGCCCAGATCGTCATCCCGTCGATCACAGCGCTCTCGACCTTGATGGGCATCCTGCTGAGCGGACTCATCGCCAGATGGCTAGGCGATGTGGCACCGATTCTGGGGGGCGGCGTGATCATGCTCACCGCCAGCGGGATGTGCTGGTAGGGTCTCTGAATCAGGTCGAGATAACATAATTACGGGAA
>JBGSVC010000130.1:0-8327 GCA_041753175.1 Planctomycetaceae bacterium | reverse complement strand
GGTTTTTTGGGAAGAAAAGGGTTAAGAGGATCCCGCAGGCGGGGTTGATTTTGCGTAGAGAGGCGGGTACGCTGTGCGAAGTGACAAATGAATTGTCGCTTTTGAAGATGCTGGTCATTTCACTTTCGTCAAAAGGAACTCAAGGATGAGTCAATTAAGCCTGTATGATCCTCAGAAATATGATTCAGTCTCTGTAGATGAGACGAGTGACGAATCGCCGGTGATTTTTTCTTTTGATGCTTATTATCGTCCTGCGACGATCCGAATTGACCAGGTGTTCAACCGTATGGGACGGTCAGAGGCTTCGAGTGGAGAGAAGTGCCCTGCATGTCGGAGTCGGGATGTGGTGATTTCGTCGGGACGCTGGTGGCCTCGTAAAGGGCGTCGTGTGCGGGTGTCTGCGGAATATCAATGTCAGTGTTGTCGATTGGAGTGGGCGTCTGGCTGATTGTTTCATCGCTGTCGGTAAGAAGCGTCATGCCGATTAATTTTAGAAAACGGCAAAATACGACTATCAATTGAGCAGAAGAGATGCTCATAATGCAAACACGTCAGGTATGCAGAAATGCTTATCTGACGTGTTTTCGTGTTGATAGTGTGCATCTGAAAGTGGCTTGGAAATAAAAAGGCTGTCGATATGTGGCGATTGCTGTGTTTGATCGTGGTGTTGGTGCATGGAGTTGCGGGGGTGAGTCTGGCGGGGAAGCCGAATGTGGTGGTGTTTTACACTGACGACCATGGTCATGCGGATCTGTCGTGTCAGGGGGTCGTGGATGATGTCAAGACGCCGCATATTGATGGGTTGGCCAAGGAGGGAGTGGTGGCGACAGCGGGCTATAGCACGGCGCCGCAGTGCGTGCCCTCGCGGGGGGGATTGATGGTGGGGAAGTTCCAATCAAAATTCGGATTAGAGTCGAATGCATCGAGTTTGGATGGATTTAATCAAGAAACGACGATTGCGACGCGATTGCAGAATGTTGGTTACGTGACGGCGCATTTTGGGAAGTGGCATTTGGGTCCGGGTGCAGAAATCCCGACACACGGGTTTCGGTATACGCTGGCACAAAATAGCCAGGCGCCGTTTGATGCCAACATTACGCTGGATGGTGATGACAAGCCGATGGGGAAGACCAAGGCCGAGATGTATCACATTGATGCCTGTAGTCGTGCGGCGGCGGGGATCATTGATCGATTTCATGATCAGCCGTTGTTTTTGTATGTCGCTTATCGAGCACCTCATGTGCCGCTGGATCCTCCGGCGATGTATGTTGATCGATTCCCGGGGGAAATGCCTGAGCGACGTCGAAAGGCGCTGGCGATGATTTCAGCGGTCGATGATGGAGTGGGGAACGTTGTGGAGGCGCTGGAGCGACATGAGTTGATGGAAAAGACATTGATTTTTCTGATTGGTGATAATGGTGCGCCTTATAAGATCACCAAAGAGGATGAACCGGGGGGCGGACCGGGTTGGGATGGAAGTTTGAATGATCCGCTTAATGGAGAAAAAGGGATGCTGACTGAAGGGGGCATGCATACGCCGTTTGTGATCAGTTGGAAGGGAACGATTCCTCCTGGTCAGCGTTATGGTCATGCGGTAAGTGCGTTGGATGTTGCTGCTACAGCGGCCAGTTTGGCGGGAATTGAGGTCAAACCGGGAGATCTGGATGGAGTGAATCTGATCCCTTATTTGAAAGGTGAGAAGACTGAGGCTCCTCATGAGACGTTGACGTGGCGGTGGATTTCTCAAGGGGCGATCCGTCAGGGGTCGTGGAAACTGCTGGTGGGAGGGGATCGGGAGTATTTGTTTGATTTGGAAAACGATCTTGAGGAGAAACATAACTTGCTGGCAGAGCATCCGGAGAAGGGGGCGCAAATGCGTCAGGAATTGGAAGCCTGGAGCCAGACCCTGGTTGATCCTGGATTAAAGAGAGGTCGGATGGCGGAAACATGGGATGCTTATTACGACAATTATCTGGATGGACTGGAGCGGGATAATCCGAAAGAAAATCGTCCCAGAAAAAGGGGCGAAATGAGCGATGCTGCTCCTCAAGAGCAGGTGGAATCAGGTGGAGAGTGGTCGGTCAGAAATGGTGAACCCAAACAGATGGATGGGGGCGTTGAGTCTTTTGTCTCCGATGGGGGAAGTGGCTCATTGACGTTGATTCGTAATGGGGTGTCGCTGAAGAGCCCTGTGACGTTGTCGATGGACGTGAAATCAGAGGGACAGGGAAGCGGCGTGGTGGCGTGGCGGGAAAAGAAGGATCGACAGTTTGAAGAGGGGAAGTCGATCCAATTCAAAGTGGACGCGGGAGAGAGTTGGAAGCGTTGCGAGGTGAGTTTGCCGACGGAAGAGACCGTGATCCATGTGAGGTTGGTGTTATCCAATGGAATCTCGGAAGTCAAGAATCTCAAGATTAGTCAGCAGGATTGATTCCGTGGACGTGAGATTCAGAAAAGAGAGAGTCGTCGGGATTTTTTTCTGGAAACAGCGGTGAGAGTTCATCATAGTGAACCTTTGAAACGTGACATGGCGATAAACCGGCATGAGTGAATCTTGTCGGTAAGTCGGTTTTCCACCATCCACAATCGCTGGGTACCGGCGTTTGTGGTGTTTTCATTCCTCGATCAAGCAGCTTCTTGCGAAAATCAGTGGGCTGTTCGACGAAGTGACTGCAATCTCTTTCTGGTAAGTTCCATTTTCATGACGACGTTTCGAATTGTGTTATTACCGGGTATGGCTGCGGATCGCAGTTTGTTTCGTCAATTGAAGGAACACCTGGGGACCGTTGAGGTTTTGGAGTGGGTTGCTCCAGAGAAGTCCGAATCGATTCAGGCGTATGCCTTGAGGCTGTCAGATCGGCTGAAAGAGATAAAAGAGCCGTTGATTCTGGGAGGGGTTTCGTTTGGGGGTGTGGTTGCACAGGAGATGTGTGCGCATTTGAATCCACGAGCGCTGGTGTTGATTGGGAGTCTGGAATCAATTCGAGAGGTTTCCTGGTGGCTGAAGCCGTTTGTGTATGGAAGAGGTTTGGTGCTCATGTTGCCGGCGTCCTGGATGCAATTGGGATTGCGGATCTCCCGGCCTGTGTGGAGTTTGTGTGTGGGTCGTGAGATGCAGATGTTGGGAGAGCAGTTTGTGGCCGCAGACCCGGTATTAGTGGGTTGGTCACTGCGAGAGATGCTGCGTTGGAAGCGTCATTCGCAGCGGAATACGTCGGTCTTTCGGATTCACGGGGCCAAGGATCGTATTGTCCCGATCAGTCGCGTCAATTTTGATGTCTCGGTGAATAGTGGGGGGCATGTGTTGACGGTGACGCATCCGCGTCACGTCGCTGATTTTTTACGGGATGTGCAGCGAAAAGTATCGAGTCCGGTTGCTGCGTATTAGCCGGCGTCAGGATTCAGCGGTGTCGGTTCTAGCGGTGCGAAGTCGGGCGTTTGTGCCTGATGGGGATCTGATTCGGCATGTTACATCATGAGTTTTGATGCTCACTCGAGTACATAGAGGCTCTGTTGGCAGCAGATTGGAATGCGTTTGCTGAGTTCAGTTTTGACACTGTGGTTGTTAGAGAATTGTTGGTGAGTGTCGGTCGCTTCGTCGATTCACATGCTTGCTGGATGCCGCATGAATGATAGGGTTTCTTGGGGTGGAATTATGATGTCCATCTCACGATTTCCTGCGCGCAGGGTGTTTCCGACGTGATTTTCGAGGGTGGGGAGATCGAGGGGTTGTCAGGAGTTTGCAGTCCATTGAGTCCACCAGGAGATAAACTGGTTGTATTGGTGGGTGATCAAGGCTTTTTGAGACGGGCTGAGAGAATCTGTGGGATTGAAGTGGTGTTCGTATTCGGGGTATCCGCTTAAGACCATGAGATATTTGTAGTAGAGGACCAGATCTGGTCCCTCGTCAAATGTGGATAAGACGGTGAGGGCTTCGTTGAGTTGTTGGGCCAGCAGGCGTGCCTGTGTGTCGCCTTTTGCGGCTTTTTCTGCCAGCTCAACAAACTTGAGAATTTGAACGGGAAGGGCATTTCCGACTCCAGTGATTGCACCACCGGCGCCACAGTGCACGAATCCGTGATAGACCTGGGTATCAACGCCGACCATCAAGACGACATCGGGATCATTTGAGGTGATATGCTCAGCGGCATAGCTGAGGGAATCGGAGCCGCCGAATTCTTTAAACCCGACGAGGTTGGCGTGCTTTTCGCGCAATGCAAAGAACAGGTCGGCTTTGGTTTCGAAGCCGTAGTAGGGGCTATTGTAGATGACCGAAGGCAGGTTGCCTGCGGCGGTCAAGACTTCAGTAAAGTGTGCTTTTTGGGCGGCGGGAGAGGAGCCTCTCGATAAGACACGTGGGATAATCATCAGGCCTGCGGCGCCAACTTGTTTAGCGTGATGAGCGTGTGCGGCTGCGATTCTGGTGTTTTGTGCTCCTGTTCCAACGACAACTGGCACGCCGGCCTCGACGAGCATTTGCACCCCTTGTTGGCGTTGAGCATCGGTGAGCAGAGGCCAGTCGCCCATCGATCCACAGTAGACAACAGCCGACATGCCGTCGGAGATCAATTTTTGTCCCATACGAACCAAGGCATTGAAATCGGGCGTGCCGTGGGCATCGCAGGGTGTCATCAGGGCGGGGATACAGCCGCGGAAAACCTGGGGATTCTTGGACATAATGTGAATGTTCGATATGGAGATTGTAGATGAATTCGTGGTTGACTGCGAGCACAAGACGCCCATCGGGCGTACGAAGTGTAAATAGATTAGAGATGGAATTCAATCGATTGTTGTTACGTCAACAGATTTTCTACAAATGTCTGAATGAACGAGAGCTTGCATCAATCAACACGTGATTCATCAAGACAATCATTTTTTTGCAGGATGCGGATCATGACAGATGGTTGAAGCATTTTTAAGATGATGGCCAGTGATGTCAGGAACTCATTGAAGATACGCGTAACGATCTAGAATCGGTGATTGACTTTTTTAGCGGCATTGTGGGATTCTTTGGTATCGAGTTCTATGCCGGGGTCTTTTTGTGAGGTCATCCACTGGCCTAACTGTGTTTTGAGATTGTCTTTGGCCTGTTGGTGCTGGGGATCGTGGACGAGATTGTGCATTTCATAGGGATCGTCGGCGATGCGGTAGAACTCTTCGGAGGGACGAAGCATATAGCGACGTACTAAATCGTAAGAGCGTTTTGAAGTCTGGGAGTCCCAGACCCAGGTGCCCCAATAAGTGTTATTAAGGCGGCCATCGGATTCACGTCCCATGACATGTTTTTCGATATAGATTTCATCGGGTGTCAGATTGGTGATGTAACGAAACTGACCATCGCTGACAGAACGAATGGGGTAGGATGGTCCTTCCGGGAAATTGTTGTGCATACCGTAAACAAACTGTCGGTGGTGTTGAGTTTCGCCTCTGAGAACAGGGAGGATCGAATGCCCATCGAACGGAAAGTCGGCGGTCTTTCCGCCGGCTATTTCAACAATCGTGGGTGCGATGTCGGCATATTGAACGAGTGCAGACGTGCGAGAATCAGGCTGGACGACTCCAGGCCAGCGACACATCAGGGCCGTATGCACGCCGGTGTCGTAATTTGTCCATTTGCAGCCAGGGAACTGAGCACCTTGTTCGGAGGTAAAGAATACCACGGTGTTACCGTCCAGTTGATTTGTCTGGATAATCTCCAGGATTTCGCCGACTTGCTGATCCATGTAAGTGATTTCAGCCAGATAATGGGAATAGGCATCACGAGTGACTTCGGTGTCGGCAATATTGGGTGGTAGTTTCAGGGACTGAGGGGGATAGGCGGTGGCATCACCCATGACCCAGGGAACATGTGGCTCGACGAGAGCGACGACAAGGCAGAAGGGCTGCTGAGTATCGCGTAACATGAATTCGGTGATACCAGCAGGATCATGTGGGGTGGTAGGATTCCGGACGCAACTGGAGTCGTAGCCGGGAACATCTTCAAAGGGGAACGCTTTTTGAGGAAGGACGTGGACTTTGCCTGCGATTCCAACGCGATACCCTAGCGGTTTCAGATATTGGGGGAGGCTTTGAGTGGTGGCCCGCGACGCGGAATGATTCCAGGCACAGCCGTTGGTCATCGGGTATTGCCCTGTGAATAGTTCCGCGCGACAGGGTTGGCACATAGCAGAACAAAGGTAGCTTTTGTCGAATGTCAGACTTTGAGTTGCCAGACGATCGAGACTTGGCGTGCGTGCATTCTGACCACCATAGACCGGTAAATCATTGTAGGTGCAGTCGTCTGCCATGATGACCAAGACGTTGGGTTGTGCTCCCTGTGCTGTGGAGAAAAACGCAAAAAGCGTGAAAACAATGAGTAACAGCCGATGGAGCATGGTGAGTGTCCTGCCAGAAGAATTGTGGTCTATTTCGATCACTTCAACTTAGCAGGAACTCGCATGCAATCAAATCCAAACAACAAGATTATTGGATTTCTATTGATTTCGAATTACTTTCAGCCCCCTTGCTTTTCAGGTGAGAGCCAGCTCTTGACTGCTGAGGTCTGCTCTGAGGAGGGTTTTTTGATGGGGACAAGATCCCAGCTCAGGTCATCATGTTCCCCAAGAGTGATGGGGAGAGAAACAAGTTTTTCGGAGCGCGAAACCAGCAGGGTGTCGGACTCCTGGCTGCGATGCTGTGACAACTTCGTGGTGGCATCAGCAGCCAGGAGGCGGTGCTCGCCGAGGGCCAGTAATTCATCTCCGGTATTAACACCGGCCTGATAAGCTGGAGAGTCTTCGAGGACGGTTTTGACCATGACCCGGTCCCCTTTGTTTTCCAGGACTAATCCCCAGACTGCTTTGAGCATGTCTTCTTTTTTCGAATCATCAAAGGGTTTGCGCTCCAGACCATAATAAGCCATGGCCTGATCAAAATTGAGTTCCTCGGTCGTTTCCACGGCAGTGATCAGCCAGTCGACGACATCATCATTGGAAAACTCTTTGACTGCAGCATAGAAATCGTCCAGATCATATCCCCCATTGCCGACGTGTCGTTGATAGAGCAATCGCATGACGTCGTCGAGGCTGTTGGCACCTTGTGTGGCGCTGCGAATTTTTGCATCGAGCAGAAAGCCGACGGTGGCGCCTTTGGTGTAGTAACTGATGGTGGAATTGACGGAATTTTCGTCGGGACGGGCATACTTGATCCAGGTATCCAATGAGGATTCTGCGAGTGATTGATGATGCCTGCCGGGAGTCAGTTGGACGGCTGAAACTGTTTTCGAAATTTGTTTAAAAAATTCTGATTCATCGATGACTCCTGAGCGGATCATGTGCAGGTCGTCGTAGTAGCTGGTTAGGCCTTCGGCGATCCATAAGCATTTGGTGTAGTTTTCTGAGTGATAGTCGTATTCAGCGATGCCTCGGGGGCGGAGCCTGCGAACGTTCCAGGTATGAAAGAACTCATGTGAGACCAGTCCGAGCCAGCCAATGTATTGACTGCGGTCACGATACTTCCACTTGCTGGTACACATGACCGTTGAATGATCGTGTTCGAGTCCACCGCCAGATTCTTTGATAATGTTGATGAAGTGATAATTATGATAGGGGACGATGCCCCACATTTCTTGTTGTGACTGGACTAGTCTGGCGACATCCTTGGCTGCTGCCTGAGTATCCCAGAAGGGGCCGGGATCGAGGTTGATCAGATGGTGCTCAACACCACCGACATTAAACGAAGAAATTTCGGGGTTGCCGCAGAGAATGGGAGAATCGACCAGTTCTGTAAAATCTTTGGCGACAAATGTCGCGACGTTGGAGCCGTTGGTGTTGTCGGTGTTGATGGCAGTGGGCATGGCTGCACAGGCGTATTTCCACGATTCTGGCAATTCCAGCTTCACGACGCAGGGGATCTGGCGTTGATCATCGATTGTCAGGAACATGGCTGCCCCGACAATGAGGGCATATTCACTGTCGATCCAGGAAGAGGTTACAGAATTCTGATGAGCAAAGATTGTGTAGGTTAATTTTAGCGGTGTGCCTGGAGGGCGTTTGGTCATCCAACGATTTTTTGCCACCTTTGTGACAGTGTTGGTTTCAGTGCTCGTTTCAGTGCTCGTGTCAGTGCCAGATGGCTGGTCATCGGTAAATCGGAGATCTTGTAAATACTTGGCGTATTCACGCATCAGGTAATGGCCTGGAGTCCAGGCGGGCATCATGACTTCACATTCGGCTGGCTGCTGAGTGCCGAAATCAACGGTGACATACGCCAGATTATGTTTGTTCGGTGAGAAATCGACACGATAAGAAAAGGATGTCTGCGGCATCTGCGAAACTGGCTGGCTGAGC
>JBGSVC010000129.1:0-8538 GCA_041753175.1 Planctomycetaceae bacterium | reverse complement strand
CGCCACCGGAATTTTGCTGATCACGTTTTTCGTTCATATCGGTGCACTGCTCGCCCGCATGTATATCTCCGGTCGGCCCCCTGTGACCAATCTCTATTCCTCCGCCATCTTCATCGGGTGGGCCGGAGTTCTCGCTGGAATACTGCTCGAACGCATCCTCAAGCACGGCCTCGGAAACTTCATCGCCGCAGTCGCCGGTTTTGCAACCATCCTCATCGCCGACGGGATGTGGTTTTCCGGCGGTCTGGCCTCCTCGGGCTCCGGCGACACCATGACTGTTCTCCAGGCCGTCCTCGATACACAGTTCTGGCTCGCCACTCACGTTGTCTGCATCACCCTGGGCTACGCAGCGACCTTCGTTGCTGGTCTGCTCGGGGCCGTCTATATTCTCCGCGGACTATTCACCAACACCCTCGATCGACAGTCCGCCAAAGAACTCATCACCACCACCTATGGTGCCCTCTGCTTTGCCCTCTTTTTCAGTTTCGTCGGAACCGTCCTGGGCGGTCTGTGGGCCGACGATTCCTGGGGACGCTTCTGGGGATGGGACCCCAAAGAAAACGGTGCCCTCATCATCGTGCTCTGGAATGCCCTCGTCCTGCATGCCCGCTGGGATGGCATGGCGAAAAACAAAGGTCTCGCCCTTCTCGCAGTCGCCGGCAATATCACCACCTGCTGGTCATGGTTCGGCGTCAACGAACTGGGCGTCGGTCTCCACTCCTACGGCTTCACCGAAGGAGTCTTGATGTATCTGGGCCTCTTCGTCCTCTCCCAGCTTGTCATCATCATCCTGGGCCTCATCCCGACCTCTTTATGGGCCAGCAGTCAACAACTCAATCCCTCTCCAAAGTAGGGCGCCGGAACTCTTCGAACCACTGATCACGATCATCCACCAGCTCCCCCCGCAGGACATTACTCCTGCAACTCCAAATCACAATCCCCTTCGGCACTCACCGCCACTCCCACCTGATCGACCGGATGCGTCAACAAATACTCCCAGACCGGTTCAAACAAATAGTCACCGTCAGCATTTTTAGGAGAACCTCCTCCCGGCGAAGAACTGCTATGCGCCTTTTTGGCATCTCCGCCAACATCAGCCTTCGTAATTAACCGACGTGAATTCTCATACGGGACACTGCTCTCATCGACATTCACCACCGGACCATACGCATTCAGACCCAGCATCAACCAACTGCGACAATAATGATCCCCCTTCCAACCATCATCGAGCACATGGGTGAACCCAAAATAACGATTGGAAGGTGTTGCCGACTCCAATCCCTGCCAGTCTTCATATTGATCGCGCGGCCCCGAAAACATCACCACCCGCGCCACCTTTTGATGCTTGGCAAATCGCGCTGACGTTGTCGATCCATGTGAACTCCCGCAAACAATCACTTTCTCCCAGATCAGATCATCCTTCTTCGAATTCAAAAACTGACCCCAATTCCCCTCGGGATTCTTTTCATCCAACCATCTGACAAACTGCGTAGCTCGTTGCATCATTCCATCGGGCTTGGGAATGGAAACCAGTTCGCTAAAATCCTCTCCAGTCGCTGCTTCCAGTCGAATATCTCCTAGCGCCTTTCCACCGTCTCGATCGTTGGCATCAATCATTCCAAACCACTTGTTGGCATAGTGAACTTGAATACTGTGTAAACCATACCCAGATGTCCGTTCGAATAACTCAGGCTTATGACCCATCAACCAGATCACCAGTTCCCCCCGCGGCGCCACACGCGTATCCACACATGCATGCTCCACATCCGCAGGCTTCCCCTTGCCATCTTCGAAAACGTATCCAATCTCGGGATGCTCCTGAGCACGCGCGTCGATTTCGCTCGCCCGCGCCTCCCACTGATACAACTTCCCCTCACTGGCCTGCAAGTTGGCACCACAAGCAATGAAAATCATGGTACACATTAAGAGCACTAAAATACGCATAGAGTCCTCGTGGATGAATTTTGAAATCGTTTCTCGGGTTTCTTAAACACACACACCACTATTTCCACTCCAGCACCGCATTGACCGGAAAATGATCCGACGGCGTCCGACCCTCGCGAGAGGTCCGGTCTATCTCCGCCTTCAAGACAACAAAATCAGCCGTACATCCAATCCAGTCAATACGCCGCTTCCCTGATTTGACAGCATTGAAATCACCTGCCGTCTGCTCATTCGGAACAGGCTCGGGCACCACCTTTCGATAAGTATCCACAAGATGCAGGTCGCTGTCAGACTGAAAGAAGTTCTGGTAAGGAATGCTTGCTTCGGCACTATTAAAATCACCCGTCACCACCAGCGGCACTCTCCCGGCAATCTCAATCATCGATCGACGCAACAGGCTCGCCGATTCCTGACGCGCCACCTCACCTTTGTGATCAAAATGAGTATTGAAAAAATACAGCTCCCGTCCGTCCGCCTGTTGATCCCTGAGTTTGACCCACGTCGCCATACGAGGCAGGGCCGAGTCCCAGCTTTTGCTCCCCGCCACATCTGGAGTTTCACTCAACCACAAATGTCCTTCGTCCAATTTCTCAAATCGATCACGACGAAAATACACCACCATCATCTCCCCACGCTTCTCCCCGTCATCACGACCGACCCCCACACTCTCATACTCCGGCAAACTCGATGATAAATACTCCCGCTGAAATCCCATTGTCTCCTGAGTCCCCAACACATCCGGCGCAAACGCACGAATTGTTGAAACCACAAACTCCTTGCGCTTCTCCCAATGATTCTCCCCATCCTGAGCCGTTCCATAACGAATGTTAAACGACATCACCCTGACAGCCGCTTTCTCGCCCGCCATCACCTCCCCGGACGAAATCATCAGCACCCCCAAAACAACCAGACACAGCATCTGATGACAGGCTCCACACGTCATGTTCTTCATTTCACGTTTTCCTTTTCTCCATCCACTCCCAGCAAGTTGCCATTCCAGACCATTGAGCATACTCAATTACTCAATCCAGTCCACAATAAACCCTTTCGACATCTCATCCACCCCCACCATATTCCCAAATCTCCCTTGCCCTCGCGCAACAATCCCTTCTAAACTTCGCCCGCGGGATCTTTCTTATTCTTCTCATCAACCCAGGCCATCTCATGTGCGGTTTTATCGGATTCGTCGCACCGCATGGCCACTCTCCCCAGATCACACCCGCCCAACTGACCACTCTCCGCGATACCATGACCTATCGCGGCCCCGACGACGCCGGTCTGCTCATCGATCGCTCCATCGCCTTTGCCCATCGACGACTCGCCATCCGCGACCTCGATTCTCCCCCCCAACCCTGGCGCTCGCCAGACGGTCGTTATGTCCTCATCTACAACGGCGAACTCTACAACGACCACGAACTGCGTGCCAAAATCAACCGCGCAGGGCTCACCCAGAAAACATCCTGCGATACCGAACTCCTGCTTCAAGCCTGGATCCTCTGGCAGGAACACGCGCTTCCCCTCCTGCGAGGAATGTTCGCGTTCGCCATCTACGATTTCCAGACCCAAAAACTCTTCGCCGCCCGGGATCGCTTCGGTATCAAACCGCTTTACTTCGCCCACCACGCCCAACAACTGATCGTCTCGAGCACTCTCAAAGCGATCACCTCCTCCCCAGGCTTCTCAACACAACCCAACCTTCATGCCATCAGTCACTATCTCACCACACTCCGCGCCACCCTGGGCGATCAAACACTCTTCGAGCGTGTCTTCCAACTTCGCCCCGGACATCTCCTCACCTGGCAAAACGGCCACACTCATATTGAGCGCTATCACGACTTTGATCTCCAGCAATCCTCACCAACACCCGCATCGCTCGATGATCTGGCAGACGACCTCGCCGGTCATCTTCATGACAGCATCACACAACACATGGTCAGCGATGTCCCCGTCGGAGCATTTCTTTCAGGTGGAGTCGATTCCTCTCTCATGGCGGCTCTGTTGCAACAATCACACCCCCAAACTCTGGTCACACGCAGCGTCGGGTGTCTCGATCCGGGCCAATCCCCTGCACCAGAATCCGACCTCGCTTATGCCCAGATTGTCGCCGATTCTCTCCACTGTCAGCATGCCAACATCGCTGTCTCAGCCGATCAATATTGGAACTCGATGCACTGGATGATCGACCAACTCCACACCCCTTTAACCACCCCCTCTGATGTCCTCATCTATCATCTGGCCCGTGACATGAAACAATCCGTCGGCGTGGCTCTCGGCGGTGAAGGTGCTGACGAACTCCTCTGTGGCTACGACGTCCAGCATTGGTCAGGGCATGACTACGACCGACTCCGTCAACTCCAGGCTGGCCACTGGCCATTCCCCACACATGCCGAAGATGAGTTCCTGCTCGACTTTCAACAACACTACGGCAGATCACAACCCCGCACCCTCATCGACTTCTACTTCCAGCAAAACAGCCTCATCCCCCTCGCCGTTCAACGCATGTTCTGGAAGCCCGAACGCCTCCTCGAAGTTCAATCCGCTGGCATCGCCAGAGACTTTTATCACGCACTTCTCTCCCCGCATCAAGATGCCCCGTCGTCTGTTCAGATCAAACACCTCCTGTTACACACCAACCTCGAAGCCCTCCTCGCCAGACTCGACAACTCCACCATGCTCGCCTCCCTGGAAGCCCGTGTCCCCTATGCCGATCATCAGCTAGCCACCGCCACCGCGCGTTATCCCCTCAACCAACTCATCCAGCTCAAACCCCACGCAAATTCTCCGTGGAAAACCGCCGCGACACTCTTCCAGCAAGGCGACATCCTCTCCAAACGCCCCCTCCGGGCCCTCGCCGCACGCTCCCTTCCCGAAACCTTCGCGCAACGTCCCAAAGCCAGCTTCCCGACAAATATTCAATCCTGGTTAACAGAGAACTGGCAAGACCAGTGTTGTGATCTCATCCGCTCAAGCGTATTATTGCAGGAGATTTGTACGCCCAATCACCTCGACCAGATTCTCCAACTTCAAGGAGCAACCGCCATTTACCGCTGGCCACTGCTCAACCTCGCCCTCTGGGATCGTGCAGTCTTTTCCTGACTCTTCGTTCCAAGTATGCTTCCTTTTCAATACGGACATCCTTCAAACTCCCAGGACCATTCGACCTCTCAGATATCCGGTGGCAATATGAGTGAAGCAGAAGTTTATCCAGAAGATCTCGACAAATCAGGCAAAGCACGAGTCACCACCACCGCCCGACTCTTTGACCTGATGCTCAGAAAAATTGAATCCAGCGAATGGAACGTCGGGCAACCCATCCCCAGCGAACGCACCCTCATGGAAGAATTCGGCGTTAGTCGCATTGCTCTCCGCGAAGCCATGTCGATGCTCCGTGCCCTTGGTGTCCTCCACATCTCCCACGGTCGCAGCACGACCATCAAAAGAATCAATGCCGAAGTCATCGGCCGACTCTTCCCTTTGATGATGTCCACCGAAGGCGAACGCACTCTGACTGACATCCTCGAAGTCCGCATCGGACTTGAAGCCCAAACCGCATATCTGGCTGCCAAACGACGTACCGACAACGACATCGAACGCATCACCCTCCTGGCCAACCGCTTTGAAATGGAGTTCATGCAGGACACGCCCGAATCCATCGATGTCGATCAGCAGTTCCACATCGCGATCGCCAAAGCCTCCAAAAACACACTCTTCAACATGCTCCTAAGCGCCCTGGCCGGCTTTGTCAAATACGCCCAGCGTGAATCAGGGAAAGCCTCACCCCAACACCGCTCCAAAGCCGTTCAGGCCCACCGACGCATCCTCCACGCCATCCGCGATCAACAACCAGTCCAGGCCCGCGACGAAATGATCTCTCACCTCAAAGACTCCTTCGACCACATCATCCAGAATGTCGCTACGGATTAATTCCCTCCCTGACGTTTCGAATTCAGGCCAGTCTGCTTTAACTCCATCAATCTCAAACTTCCCGGCGACCTTGAATCGCTGTGTGACCAATCCCAGTCTCCACCCAATCCCCATCAAAATCTCATCGACTTCACGCCACTGTTCCTCTAAAGTTGACTATCAACCACACACCTGACGCACATTCTCCCCCTAGACCTGAACCCTCATGCCTGAATTTCAACTCGTCAGCGAATTTGCCCCCGGCGGCGATCAACCCAAAGCCATTGCCTCGCTTGTCAAAGGGATCCGCGAAGGGAAAAAAGAACAGGTCCTTCTTGGCGTGACCGGTTCCGGCAAAACCTTCACGATGGCCAACATCATCCAGCAACTGCAGCGCCCCACTCTCGTTTTGGCTCACAACAAAACACTCGCCGCCCAACTCTACAGCGAATTCAAAGAATTCTTTCCTCACAACGCCGTCACCTATTTCGTCTCGTACTACGACTACTACCAGCCCGAAGCCTACATCCCCCAGCGCGATATTTACATCGAAAAAGATTCCTCCATCAACGACGAGATCGACCGCCTCCGCCTCCTCGCCACCAGTGCCCTCGTCAGTCGACGGGATGTCATCGTCGTCGCCAGCGTCAGTTGCATCTACGGCCTGGGGTCGCCCAAAGACTATCTCGAAATGATGGTCCCCCTCCAGGTCGGCCAGAATATCGACCGCGACAAAATGCTCTTAAAGCTCATTGATATCCAGTACGAACGTAACGACTACGAGCTGGCCCGCGCCAAATTCCGCGTCCGCGGCGATGTCGTCGAAGTCTGGCCCGCCTACGAAGAATTCGCCTACCGCATCGAAATGTGGGGCGACGAAATCGAATCGCTCACCATCATCAATCCCGTCACCGGCGAATCCTCGAAATCACTCAAAGACATTTACATCTATCCCGCCAAACTCTACGTCGTCCCCCAAAGCAAAATCGATGTCGCCATCAAAGACATCGAAACCGAACTCCAGCAACAACTCGCCAAATTCCAATCCGAAGGCAAGCTCCTTGAAGCTCAGCGCCTGCTCGCCCGCACTCGACACGATCTGGAACTTCTCAAAGAAGTCGGCTTCTGCCCTGGCATCGAAAACTATTCCCGCGCCCTCGCCCAACGCAAACCCGGCGACCCCCCCTACACCCTCTACGACTTCTTCCCCGACGACTTCCTGATGTTCATCGACGAGTCGCACGTCATGGTCCCACAGGTCCGCGCCATGTATGCAGGCGACTTCGCTCGCAAAACAACTCTCGTCGAACACGGCTTTCGTCTCCCCATGGCCCTCGACAACAGGCCCATGAAATTCGAAGAGTGGAATGCCAAACGCAACCTCACCGTCTTCGTCTCTGCAACTCCCGCCAACTGGGAAATCGAACGGACTCAGGGTGAAGTCGTCGAACAAGTCATCCGCCCCACCGGACTTGTCGACCCCACCATCCACATTGTCCCCGCCCGCGGTCAAACGCAACACCTCATGGACGCCATCAAGGGCCGACGTGACAAAGGCGAACGTGTCCTTGTCACCACACTCACCAAACGCCTCGCCGAAGATCTCACTGCGTATCTGATTGAAGAGGGCATCAAATGCCAATGGCTTCATTCCGAACTCGACGCCATCGAACGTGTGGAGATTCTGCGTGAACTGCGTGAACAAAAATTCGATGCCCTCGTCGGCGTGAACTTGTTGCGTGAAGGTCTGGACCTCCCCGAAGTCTCATTGATGGCCATCCTCGATGCCGACAAGGAAGGCTTTCTTCGCAGTGAAACCAGCCTCATTCAGATGATCGGACGCTCGGCTCGCAACGTCAACGCCGAAGTCATTATGTATGCCGACACCGTCACCGAGAGCATGCAAAAAGCCATCGACGAAACCAACCGTCGACGAGAAATTCAACTCGAATACAACCGCAAACACAACATCACGCCCGAGACCATCAAGAAAGCCATCAAACGCGGCATCGAAGACGAAATCAAAGCCCGACAGATCGTCAAGACTGTCTCAGGCGTCTCCGACGAAGAGGCCTTCATCACTCAAGAACAGGTCCAGCAACTCCAGGCAGAAATGCTCGCCGCCGCTGAGAATCTCGAATTCGAAAAAGCCGCCAGCCTCCGCGACAAAATCGCCCAGATGAAAGAGAAGATCGGACAACCCGTCAACTCTCTCGACGGCACCGGCTTCGAAAAACGCGGCCTCCGACGCACCGGCAAAGGCAAACGCAAACAGGGCGGCACTCGCAAGCGGACGCAGTGAAATCACGACATAGTAAGTCTGTAAACAAGAAGTAAATGTCAAACTTATTGATCAGTCGCAGGATCGAGTTCGCGAGCTTTTTGCAAATCCGCATCTGCTTTGTTGTGTTCCCCCAAATCTTCGTAGATCATAGCCCGATTCTCATAGGCCCAAGCGTCATTCGGATTACGGCTGATCACCTGATTGTAGCGATGTAGTGCTGTCGGATAATCTTCGTCTACATGAGCATGATAGGCTTCATTCGATAACTGCCCTGCTCCCCAAAATCTGTTCCATGTGTTATGAGAGTCTAACCGGCCAATCCTGGCTGAGGAGACTTTCGATGTCGACACGTAAACGTAAACGTCACACGCCCGAGCAGATTGTCAAGAAGCTGCGGGACGCCGATG
>JBGSVC010000128.1:0-6445 GCA_041753175.1 Planctomycetaceae bacterium | reverse complement strand
GAACGAAATGTCCAGTCCTGTGCGGATTCCGGCCAGGAACTCTTCATCGCTTGCACCATCATCGAGCGCGATATCGAGATTGCTTTTCTGCTTACGCAGCGGAAAGTTTTTTGCACCATGGATGGAGAAGGTGAAGATCGAATCATCAGACTCCGTAATTTGAGCAGTTCCGTTACCTTGATGCACATCGGTGTCGAATACGATTGCCTTTTCAATGAGTCCTTTAGCCTGAAGTGCTCGAATCGCAACGACACTGTCGTTAAAGACACAATACCCTTCACCACAGTCAAAATGAGCATGGTGCGTTCCTCCCGCCAGGTTGACTCCCAGCCCGTCAGTCAATGCAGTCCTGGCTCCTTCAAGAGTCGCTCCTGAAGAACGCCTGGATCGTTCAATCAGTTGTGTCGACCAGGGAAATCCAATTCGTAACACTTCGCTACGTGAGAGTTCGCCCTGAACGGCGCGGCGGATATATTCGGCGTCATGCGCTCTGAGCAGATCCTCATCACTCACAGCCGCGGGGACAACAAATTCATCGCTCAGTGCAACCTTGCCCGTTTGCAATTGTGCCCTGAGTAAAGAGTACTTTTCCATCGGAAAACGATGTGTTTTCGGCAACGGAAGAACAAATTCATCGGTGTAAAAGATTTTCACGTCGTCAGCAGTCTACTAGAGACGTTCTGTTTTGCATGATGTCTGCGAGTGAATTGTTAACGTCTCGATGACATTTCAAGAGGAGCCTGTTTTTGTGAAATGCATATAAGATTTTAATTATTCTTATTTCAAGACGCACCAAACAAAAAGGCAGTCCCAGAAATGGGACTGCCTTCGTTTTGCACGACTGATCAATTCAAGATCACGTGGTTATTTCATAACCTGGACGTTGTTGTCGAGACTGGAACGCATTGGCGTCGGGGTCGCCGACAATTTGTTCGGCTTGTGGATCCCATTTCAAACTTCGATCAAAACGCAGGGCGATATTAGCCAGATGGCAGATCGTCATGGCGTAATGGTGTGTTTCGACATCTGAAATCGGTGTGGCCCGAGATGCCAGACAATCAAAGAAGTTTTTCATGTGCGTTTCTGGCAAAGGTGCCCCATAGACTTTGGCCATGTCCTCTTCGGTTACGGCATCGATGCCATCACCCTTGACGGTATTACGCGAGACAAAGATCGTCCCCTTTTCACCTTCAAAGCGAATACCATTACCGATTTTTTCTTCTTCCCAGTCGCTGCGGATATCCATGGTCACACCATCATCCCAGATGCATTGAACATGGAATGTGTCTGCAACATTAAACATGTTGGTAACAGTGGTGAACCCATTCTCGTAAGGAACAGTATGATGCCCATGGATGAGTTTAATCTCATTGGGACCTTGACCTGCTTTATTCCGTTTAAGAGCCCACATGGCAATATCAATATGGTGTGCACCCCAGTCGGTCATTTTGCCACCGGAATACTCATACCACCAGCGGAAGTGCTGATGAGCTCGACCACGAGGTGTGTTCGTCCCATAGCCAGATTTTGGTTTTTCACCCAGGAGATACTCCTGATAAGGGGCCTGACCCAGCCATTTTTCCCAGTTCAGATTAGAAGGCACATCGACAACTGGCAATTCTGAACTGGTTTCGCCGAAGCCAATGACGCAGGTCACTTTTTTCAGATTTCCGATCGCACCGCTGTGGATTGCCGTGACTGCTTTGAGAAAGCGACGTTCAAAATCAGTCCGCTGCTGTGTACCGACTTGAAAAACTCGTCCGGTTTCTTTGAGCACTTTGAGAATCTGTCGACCCTCTTCAATGGTCAATGTCAATGGCTTTTCGCAATAAACATCTTTGCCAGCCTTCATGGCTTCAATGGCAATTTTGGAATGCCAATGGTCAGGAGTCCCGATGATGACGGCTGCGATCTGTGGATCAGCGAGGACTTTTTCGTAGTCTTCATAGGCTTCGACTTTGCGGTCGATTTTGTGTTCGTCGTTAGAATCCTGAGCTTTTTTCAGATATTCGTTGCGATGTTTGGCATCGACATCGCAGACGGCTGCAAAGGCTGCCAGATTTTTGGCGCCGCCGAACAGTCCTCCCATGCGGCCCCCCGTGCCAATCAGCCCGACCACAGGTTTGTCCTTGGCGGACATTATCGTGGCAGCTTTAGCCGAGGAGAGTGAGGGGAGTGTGGCAACAGAAACCGCTGCCGCTGCAACGGATGATGTTTTGATAAAATCACGACGTGATTGGTGGGCCGTCACTTGATCTGAGGATACTGGCAGGTGGGACATTCGAAGCCTTTCGTACTGTGCGTCAGACGTCACGCGTTGGCATCAACGCGCACTCATGTATTACCCTCATTGAAACGTAGTGCCTCATTTATTTCAAGAAGCGAATTGAGTTATTCATCGGAACTCCGGGAATTTCCAAAGATCCACATGACATAATACAGCAATTCTAACACGCTTTGCAGAGTTCCTGCGACATATGTCCATCCTGCAGCATTGAGTACATCACTGACGGCTGCTGCTCCGGTTCCATCGACAATTCCCAAGTCCGTCAGAAGTAGTTTGGCTCGTCGACTGGCATCAAACTCTACGGGCAGATTGACCAGTTGGAAAAATACCACTCCGCTAAAAGCAATAAGTCCTAGAACAGCGATTTGCAGACTGCTCATCACAGCGCCGATGATAAAAAGAATCATCGCCAGGGTGGGACCAAACTGTGCGGCGGGAACGGCAATATTACGAATCACCAAGGGTGAATAATGCTGCGCGTGCTGAAGGGCATGGCCGGCTTCGTGGGCGGCGATCCCGACTGAAGCAGCGGTTCTCCCTTGAAAGACTTCATGACTTAAACGGAGCACTCTGGCAGAGGGATCGTAGTGGTCGCTGAGCGTCCCTCCGACTTCTTCAATTCCGACATCTTGCAATCCCGCGCCATCCAGAATATGTCTGGCTGCGGCGGCGCCAGAAAGATTGGCTGGAACTTGCATCCCTTTTGAGTAAGCACCTCGAATGCGTGATTGAGCCCACCACATCAATAGAAGAGCGGGAGCCACCATTATGAAGTAACGGATATCAAAAGAAATTGGCATTTTGTACCTTTGAAAGGATTATTGGATCGTCAATGGGGCTATGAATTTCGCCGCCCCTACCGTTAAATTCACTGTTCGAGAAAAACCTGCTTGGAATATGACAGCATTATAGCCGCCGATTAGGCAGCTAAGCGTTGCTACTTCTGTAGTACGAAAATCGTGCCGTTTGGATGAAATCTGATCGTTGAATTTCTGAAGATTTTTTATAGTTCCGTCTCGTCAATTCCAATTGATTGAAAAATAAAAAAACCGTATCCATTTTGACGACACTATTGTCACATCTACAACACACTGGACTGGTCGTTTTCGGCAACAATTCGTCATTTCAGGTTGAAATTGAGGGAATCTGGATCTGACATCGATGTGGCACAGTACGTGCACCCTTATTGAATCACAATACGGCACTTCATCGGATTGACCAACTCAAAAGCGTTTGACTCCAGAGTTCCGAATGTCCTGCCTTCATCATCACTGCTGGATCGAATGTCTGTTCCAGTGGTATTACTCGGGAGAAACGACATGAAACGTACACTTTTGGCAGTCTTGCTGGTATCAGGCCTCATCTTTGCAACTGGCTCACAATCGGCCCAAGCGGGCGGATGTAACCATGGAGGTTATGGTGGCGGTTACGGTGGTGGCTACGGAGGCGGCTATGGTGGTGGCTACAATAACTACGGCGGATATCGTGGTGGATATGGATACGGCGGCGGCCCAAGCTACTACTCTGGCTACCGCGGTTACTCAAATCCTGGATTCAATAATTCGGGATTCTACCGCGGCAATAACGTCGGTATTTACACCAACAACTTCGGATTTTCATACGGATGGCGTTAAGGATCGACAGTTTCCTCGACCTGACGTCAGCTTGAACTGTATTGCATAACCTTTTGCTCCAGTTCCAGCATTCTCCCTTGAGTCAGATTGAGTGATGCCGCTGGAATTTAACTCTCGGTGTGGAAGTGTGAGTAACATTTCCACACCGTTTTTTTTGGCATGTTGGAAAGCAGCACACAGCTCGTTATGGCTGAACACCAACCAGGCATGTTCAAACCATGCGATTATCGCATTTCGATAGAGACGGGATTAGGGGTGAAGATGACCAGCAGGAGTGCAATGGTCAGCCAGCCCAGGACGATGCGTAGTGTGCCCAGCGGAACACGGTCGTTGGCTGTCGGAGGATGCTTGATACCGACCCAACTGATAACAAAGAGCATGAGCATAAAGGCGTAATTCGCACTGCCGATCATGTAGCCGACGGCGAGAAATACAAGCCCATAGGAAACGTAGTGGGCTTTCGTCCCCAAAAGGCCGTAGACAATATGCCCCCCATCAAGTTGTCCAATGGGAATCAGATTGAGAGCAGTGATCAGAAAACCGGTCCAGCAGGCGAAGATGAGTGGAGACCATTCCACATCCATATCAGGTGTGTACTCCGGATAATGCAGAGAGATCATCCAGTTCATCAACGGGGGGCAGTTGAACAAATAGACTTCCCGAGGCTGTCCATCAGGTGAGGGGGGGATTGTCGCGGGTGAAATGCTGGCCCCTTGCAGCGAAAACCAAAAGAGCGGCAACAGCACGACCAATCCGGCAAGAGGCCCAGCGATGCCGATATCAAATTGTGATTTACGGTCTGCTCGACCGGCCTGTTG
Organism: Planctomycetaceae bacterium; assembly: GCA_041753175.1. GTDB lineage: Bacteria > Planctomycetota > Planctomycetia > Planctomycetales > Planctomycetaceae > SXPC01. The sequence continues at coordinate 1,706 of JBGSVC010000128.1, read as the reverse complement.
GATAATCAGCGCGCCCATCGTTCCAAAGGGTGAGATCAACGGCATGGGAATAAACATCGGAGGTGTGGCGGGAACATGGTAGTACAATGAAAACAGGAAGTGACCCATTTCGTGTGCCAGCAAAACACCAATCAGCCCCGCCATGAATTGCAAGCCGTGAATCGTGTTGAACTGGCCTTCAATTGAGAACAGTGTTCCGCCGGCATAAAACACAGAGACACATGTTGTTAAAAACAGAGCGATCGAAATCAGCCAGATACGCCCCGGGATATGACTGATCGTGTGCTGGTAACTTCGGATGATTTGCGAGGATGAAGCGGGAGCAGAACGAACCTCAATGACGACAGTACGTTCTGTCTCATCGGGTGGAATTTCAAATCGCGGCGTCGGCCGGTCAAAACGTTCTCCCATGTCCTCCATGGGAGAATTGTAACCGAATTACGACAGGAATCGACAGCGACCTGCAAACGACCGAAGAAAAATATGAAATGTCGTTTCATCGTTGTGGTGAATGGATGAGCACAAAAACGATCTTGTCAGCCTCGAATAGCTGGTTTACATTTCATCCCTATGAACACGTTGTACGATCAAGCTGAACAGTCTTTGTCTGTAGAGAGCGAACAGAATCCTGAGAGAGGACACGCCTCTGCACCCATGACAATCCGCGTGACGGTCTCTCCCATCTCGTTTGGGGTCGGAGTTTTGTGCGGGGCCCTAGCGATCTTATTGGTTATCGAATTGAGACGACCGACAGGATTGTCTCCATTAGATACAACCTTGATCGATCAACAACACTTTTCGCCACTGGTAGGCCAAATGTTCGATCACGCGCCCTCCAAAATCGGACTGGGAAGTGACGCCTTGTTTGAATCCCCCGGCTTGACCAGCGACTGGGCAGATCTGGACTGGGTAATGACATCCCCGGAAGTTCCAGCCACAACGTTACCCCCCAAAGCCTGGCCGGAGCCGGATTATCTGCCGGAAAGAATCGGCGCGTTACCCATTAATGAAAAGACTTCTCGCGAGAAGTTGAGAAACACCGACTCAACAATACCATCTGAAACGCATGGTCATCCGAACATAAACGATGCCGACAAACGGCTTGAGCAGGAAATTTACCAAGAAACACTTCACGATCTCGACGCCACACAAATCCATGAATTACTCTCGATTCGCGACAGCATTGAGAGAACAAAATAGAAGTCGCAACGCTCGCTCATGCAAAATCCAGGTCGTGAAGCAGTGGACCGGCTGGACAATAAGTTTCATTTATCGACTTATTGCATCAATCGTTCCAGCTTTTCCTGGCGATAATCGAGACCATCTTCGAGTGTCTCACGAATTTTGTCTTCGGTGACAACATACGAAATCAGGCCTTTGGGTGGTTCAAAGTCGATTTCGTCAATAATTTCAACAAGCCCGTGGGGGTGGTCGACAAACCGATGGGTGTGTATCCATTTGGTGAGAGGTCCTTTGACCATTATCTCGACAAACTCATGAGGCGCCTGAAATGCCGTGACCTTGTGCACGATCTGCTGGACCAGGCCGAATTGAATGATCTTGAATTCGATTTCCTCGTCCAGGCCATATTGAGAAGGGGCGTTGACGAAGTGCAGACCAATACTGGGCGGATTGACCTTGAGAATGGTCTCGGGAGTCGTCAACAGTCGAAACGCCTGTTGGGCGGACCCGGTGATTTTGGATCG
>JBGSVC010000127.1:0-6853 GCA_041753175.1 Planctomycetaceae bacterium | reverse complement strand
CCACGGGCTGCCTGAGACGTCGCACCGATGAGAGGCTGTTGATCATGCCTGTCATCTGATCCCTGCGCGAACTCATGTTATATCGACACCCGGGAGGCCTGCTCACCAGTAGGAGTGGGGAAATCAAAAGACTCTGGTCGTGGGAGTCTAGTTTCAAGCGACAGATGGCTTAAAGGGCTGGAGGCGATCAGGCAAGACGGGGAAAGTTTAACGTTTGATTCCGGTGACGTTGACGCCACTGCCGATGAGCAGATTGTGTTGATAAGTCCAGTTGTAAAGTCGGCCCGACTTTTCCGGCGGGAGGACGCGAAGCTGTGTGAAGCCTGCGTCGTTGAACCAGCTTGAGAGTTCTTCAACGGTGTGGTGAAATTGATAAGCGGGAGCATACCAGTCGAACGTATCACAGACACGGTTTTCGTAATCGGGATGATTGCTGAAGTTGACGATTTTATTGAGTGTTTTATTGACGATGGGAAGTCCTCCCATCCAGGCTCCCCATCGGCACCATGGTTCGAGGCTGTGTGGGGGCATCTTTGTGGTGCGGGCGCGCAGACGGTTGTTGATCCATTCCTGCCAGGGCTGATTGCGACGATACAGCCAGACTGAATATCGCCCTCCCGGTTTGACATATTTGGCGACGGAGTCGAAGACGGCTTTGGTATCGGCATCATGATGCATCACGCCGATGGAAAACACGAGATCGAAAGAGGCTTCTTCAAACGGGAGCCGTTTGAGGTCGGCTTGAATGAACCGAACGTTATCAAGATGCTGACACAATTCGCGCGCCTTATTGACGGCGCGCGTGTGGTCGACGCCGGTGACGATGGCACCGGCTTCACCGGCGACTTTACAATAGCGTCCGCCGCCGCAACCGGCATCAAGAACTGTTTTGCCAGAGAGTTCTGCAAGCGTTAAGCCCGTTTTGGCCTGAAAGGTGGCGCGGTCTTCGTCGTCGTGGGCGACGTTGTAGCTGGTCCATTGCAAGCCGAAGCTGTCGAGATGTTCGTCGGCGACGAAACGTGGGACGCCATTAACGACGGGAATAAAGTGTTGCTCATCAGCAGTCCGCAAACCGACGGGATTCGTGGTCGGGCTCAGTGGCTGTCTGGTGTCGGGATCGATGAGAGTGGGGTAGGGGATTGTCGTCATAGGTTTTCTAAATCAATGGCCAGACGCGAACGATGTTGAAAGCCAACGATGTTGATCGTCATAGAAAGCGTAACTGATACAGCATCAGAAATCGATCTGCATAAAATCTTCCAGGAGCGTAGTCTGTGGAAAGATCTTGTGGGCGTCCTGAATCCCGATCGGGTCATCACCAGAACGATCAGGTCCAATGTGCATCAGCCACAGTTTTTTTACGGCTGCCTTGCGGGCAATTTGCGCGACGGCCGTGGTGTGGGAATGTCCGGACTGCTCACACCAATGGGCCATCTCGTCAGGGAAATAACATTCGTGAACGAGATGATCAACGCCCGAGATGAACGGGAGATAGTCGTCGTTGGTGGTGGTATCTGTCACGTAGGCAAGTGATGAGGTTGGGGTGACAATTTTCATGCCCAGTGAGCCTCCGGGGTGCTGGGTCAGCGGGCATGTTTGCAGTGAGCATTTTTGGGGAAGAGCTATTGAATCGCCGGGCGTGATGGCGTGCATCGTCAGATCTGGTCTCATCGGAAAAATGAGCTGTGAAAAGAGATGCTTCTCGATGGCGTCGATGGTTTTTTGTTCGGCGTAGAGGTCGACCCGACTGAGCTTTTGAGTGAGTAGTGGGACGAGAAGATACGTTAAGCCGCAGATGTGATCGAGGTGGGCGTGTGATAGAACGACGCTGAGTTGTGTGGACGTGAGGAGGTCTGGAATGCGAAAGGCGCCTGTGCCAGCATCGAGTACGAGATTCAATTCTGGAATCGCATAGCAGGCGGTGTGACGTCGTGAGTTGGGATGATACCCGCCGGTTCCCAGGCATATCAGTTTCATGATGACTGCTTTAGTAGGATGACATGGAAGACTGCGGTGTGTCTTTTTGTTGGCCTTATCTTAACGCAATGCTGACTGGGCTTATAGTATTTTGTGTGACGAGAGAAATGATGAGAGGGCGAGCGTTGCAGGTGGATGATGTTAGACGCGGGTATCGAGTTGCGATTGGAAAGTCTCGTAGAGTCCATCGGAAAACATGCCGCCGTGGGATTTGGCCATCGATTCGGAGAGGTAGGTATCCATTTGCTCGCGGAAGATTTTCTCGGCCTGTCCGCCTCCGATATAGGGGAGTTCGGATTCGGTGCTGCGTAATGCTTTGAACATTTCCTTGAAGAACGTCCCGGCGACAAAATCCTGAAAGGCCTCTTTGGTGGTTGGTTTTTGCGAAGTGGTACCGCGCGCGGTGGCTTGGGTCTGCGCGGCTTGGAGTTGCGTGTTGAGGTTGAGAGTTGTGTTGTTCATGGGGAGGGCTTAGGTATCAGTGAGAGAGGGTGGGAGTTGAGAGTCTGACGAGGACGTAGCGGCTCGGGCAGAGCCTCGCCCTCCCGCGATGAGCAAGAAGGTTAACCACTCAGCATTCAAGTCTTTGCACACTCCAGTCTGCAGGTGAGAGAGAATTTTAGTGAGAGTTGTGGTTATCGTTCTTCGTAGACGGCGTGGAGTTTTCCGGTTTTGGAGAGTTCTCTTAAGACTTCGATGATCCCCTCGGGTGGGACACGGAGTTGTTTGAGTGCCCGGATGAGTTGATCAAGTCGGGCGGTGGTCTGGAGGGCTTCGGGGTCGTTTAAGACTTCAAAGCTACTGGGAACAGCAGCCGGGTTGACGCCTCCGATAGAGATATCGAGGTTGGGATGGGCGATGAGAGTGGGGCTGATTTCGACTTCGGCAGTGACGATGACCGTTTTCGTTCGCGCATTGACAATGACTTTGGCCTGGGTGTGTGGCGTATCAATCCAGACACGCAAGACTTCTGAAATAAATTCGACAGGCTCGGTGGCGTATTGTTCGGGGATGGCGATATCGATGACGCCGGGGCTGCGTGCCCGCGCGATTTTCTGGAGTCGATTTTCGAGTTGAAACGAAAGGTTGTCGTTAATGGCATCGGCGACGGCGGTGGAGGAGAGGAAACTGGAATGGGCCTCGTCGAGGAGCAGAGTGAACTGTGGGTAGCCTTCATCCTGGGTGATAATGTTGTTGATGAAGTCCTGATTTTGCATGAGGTTGGTTTCGATGATCACGCCGTTGGGGATACGTCCGATGGTGGGGGTGGTGACTTCTTCAATGATGAGTGGGCCTGCTGCGGTTCCGATGAGGCGGTTGTCGTTGACTTCGGCGGTTTGAAGAGCTGAGACGAGCAGGCGCCCGCCGCGGAGGCATTTGGCACCGAGATAGGAACTGACGAAGCAATCGATGCGTTGACCTTGTCTGAGTCCACCCTGTGGGATAGTGGCATCGATCAGGACGATGGCGACGTTGTCGGCGCTGCCGAGTTCGCGTGGATCGGTTGCGGGAGCCCCCATCGATTTCATGACTGCCATGAGGGCATTCATGGTGGGGAGGGCTTTGTTGCCGTCACCGGTTCCATCCAGTCCGACAACCAGTCCCATGCCCGTTAAGCGGACTTCTTTCTGGCCATAGACCTGACAGATATCATCGAGTTTGACGCGAGCGTGAGCGGGCGCACTGATAGTGAGCGTGACGATGATCGCGATCAGCAGGATGAGTTTGTGAGGCATGACCAATCCTGATTGATTAACAGACAGGCAATTGTGGACAAAGAGAGTGAACGCAGGAAGACGTTGGCCGGAGGGGCATTGACTGTCGGTTGGTTGTTACGTTTAGAACGGAGACAACCAGTCGTAAAGTTTGACTCCCCAAGAGCGTTTACTGGAGGAGAAGGTGCGACCGCGTTGCTTTTTGAAGACCTGCATGTCAGCGACTTTTTCGCTGAGGATGGTGTTGTTGCGTTCGACATCTTCCGATCGGATGATGCCGCTGAGGGAATATTCCCAGAATTCTTCGTTGGTCTGAATTGTTTTCGCTGCTTCGAGAACCAAATTGCCGTTGGGGTAGATATCGACAACCGTCGCCTGAATGCGATAGTTGATCCCTTCGCTTTCGGTCAGTCCCCCTGTGCCGTTGAGTCGACCTTGCAGGTTGACATCGATTGTCGGGCTGGTGGATGCATTGTTGACGAGGTCCCCCTGATCGAGGCCAATGAATTCCTTGAGTTCAGCTTTCAACTGCCCGTTTTTCTGGCGGGTGAATTTGGAGTTCACATTGACTAACGACTTTTCGTTGACGATGACGGTGATCAGATCGTTGACAGAAAAGACACGTTCTTCGACGGGGTCGAGATTGATCCAGGAGTAGTCGGCGACATTGTGAACGCGCGGACCAGAACTGGTGACGACAGGGGGATAATTGCCCATCGGCATGCTCACTTGACCAAAGGCCCACTGACTGCCACCGGTGATCACTAACGAGACAAACACCATCATCTGTGCGTATCGTCGTATGAACTGATTCATGGTTTCCACCCTTGGTTTGAAGTGGGTTGATAAGAAGATTGAGGAGGCAATGTCAGGGGTTGGTTGGTGAGGCTTCGCGGTGAGGTTGGAGTGAGATATCCGGCGGGTTGAAGTGGCGCGGATTGCCAGTCTGGGGTGGCGGGGAAGATGGGTGTGGTGTTAACAGGATTCGGAAGAACAACAGCCGTGCCCGGCACATTGAGGCTGCGTGGCGTGGGTGTTGCCTGGAAGTTTCCGGAAGGAGCATTCAGATAGGGAATTCCTGAACCTGCAATGGACGATGATTCATCTGCCAGGGAGAGTTCCAGAGGGTCTTGAGGCTGGGGACGTCTGGCGGGAGTTTGAATCCCAACGGCATTGTCGACCAGCGTGGCGGTGCGAAATCCGGTGACTTGTGCGGAGATGGTTTCCTTGTTGTCGAGGGTCGTCAGGGTGACGGCGTCTCCTTTGGCGGCGTCGTGTCGGGCTTTGAACTGCCGCGAGACACTAAAGCCAGCCAGCGCGACGGAGACCGTCACGATATCACCCGTGCGGACGAGGGGAGATTTGCGAATCTGGCTGGAAAGAATCGGTTCATTGGTGCGGATGGGACGCGTGACTTCGCAACCGATGAGATCCTGAGGATTGGTGTGTGTATTGGCGAGTGCCTGTTGTGATTTCAGTTGCAGCCACGCCAGATCCTCGTTTCGAATGATCTGGCCTCTTTGCAAATCGTTTCGGGCGGCCAGAACGTGAGGAGTCGGTTCGATGACGAGTTTGACTGGTACTTGAATCGGCTGACGATCCGCACGCGTACCGGTTACTGAGATGTCGTAGTGTGGAGACTGTGTATCATGACTGGTGATCGCCAGTTGCAACGAGCGAGGGTCGGCTGCGAGTAATTGTAGATAACCGGCTTCGTGACATTGCAACTGATAATGAAAAGCTCCCAACTCCGGGGCTTGCGTGGAGATCAATTTTTGAATGGAGGGATCCAGGAGTGAGACGACCTGTTGTTTGTGGCCGGCGTTGAGAACGAGTGACGATGGGAGATCGGGAGCGACGACATCGACCATGGTCAGACTGGAACCAGAAAAACTAGCCTGCATCAAGTCCAGCCCTGAGCTGCGCAGGCGTGAGAAGATCAGTTGATGGGTGATTTCCAGACTTCGCCCCTGGGCAGGAGCGGGCGCAATGACTACGCGTTGAAATGATTCAACCACAGAAGGATCGGCATCGACAATTTCTGCAAGATCCCGTAACACGATGACAGGCTGGCCGGCCTCGAGGCTGACGCGATCTTTGAGGCGAATTTCGACACCGCGCAGAGATGTCGACATGGCCAGCATGGCCATAACGAGCATCCAGAAAGTGCGTTGTCGTTTCTTCACGTGAATTCTTCCTGGTGGACGGTCAAGGAAAATGTCTGACGAATGGCGAACGTGCGTGTGGAGTTTTAGACAGTGAAATTAGAATCGTCGGAGGTTATTGAGGAGTTGCAGCGTCTGGTCGGCGGCCTGCAGGACCTGGCTGTTGAGTTCGACGTTGCGTTGGGTTTTGATCAGGTCGACAAGTTCTTCGACAGGCTCGACATTGGAGAGTTCCAGAAAGTTTTGACGCAACGTGCCATTGCCATCGATCCCAGGATTGGAGATCAATGGTGAACTTGACGCTGGAGTTTCCTGATAGAGGTTTTCGCCGACTTGCAGGAGACCTTCAGGGTTGGGGAAGCGGGCCAGTTGAACCTGGCCTAGTTCGGTGTAAGTGGTTTGTCCGGCCTGCAGGACAGAAATGACGCCATCGCCTGTGATGGCTATTTCCAGGGAGTCGGTGGGGACGGTGATTGCGGGCTCAAGAAATCGTCCTCGATCGGCGGAGGCGAGCACGATTTGATTGTTGGCGTTGAGGGTAAAATTGCCTGCCCGTGTGTAGAACGTATTAACGCCATCATTGACCTGAAAGAAACCGTCGCCGGCGATGGCGAGGTCGAGTTGTTTGCCGGTTTGGATCAGGCTCCCTTCGCCGAAGTCGAGCTGATTGCTTTGCACGCGTGTTCCCAGACCGACGCTGATGCCGACGGGTGAGAGGTTCCCCTGGGCGTCGTTGGCTCCGGGGACTTTGAAGTGTTCGTAGTAGAGATCCTCGAAGTTGGTACGTGAGCGTTTGAATCCGGTCGTGCCGGCGTTGGCCATATTATTGGCGACCGTATCAAGCTGGAAGAGAAACGCTTCCATCCCTGAGGCAGCAGAATACATGGCGCGATAGCTCATAGCGTTTAGTCCCTTCAGTTACATCACAGTTCAGGAGATGACCTTTGACAACAGAAGACCATTGAGCAGCCTGTTGACAATCGACGTCGTGTCAAT